>JAIOQF010000190.1 GCA_021413535.1 Verrucomicrobiota bacterium | reverse complement strand
GGTTTCTCAAGGAGTGCGAATGGCGCTTCAATGGAGGCAACCACAAAGAGCTTCTAAAACAGCTGAAATACTGGTATAAACATCCCAAGCGATAAGCCTTAGCTACTTCAGCCCCTAATATTGTTCGGTCTAATTCGTGAGTGCCACCAACCAGCGTGACCATGCTATTCAGATAGCAGCCTCCGACCCTGAGAGAGCACTCTCACAGGCCGAAGAGATTGCCGATGATTGGTTTGCGACGCAAGCTCTCGCAGCAGTGCTTCGTTTCAGCCCTGAGAACCGCATCAGCACTGTTTGTCGCAAAGCCTTGAGGAGAGCATCACTGTGTGCCGACTCATATTGCAGAGGGGCAGTATTGGCTTGGGTGATCAGGGCACTGGTAGAGCGAGGACTGCATTCACAGGCCACGGATGTCTTGCATGCTGCTTTGCAGGAGGCCCAGCAGGCCTGCCCCGTTGGTAGTCGTGCAGAAGCACTCTTTCTCTTGTATCAGGCGGCTTACCCATTGGGTGGCCGCAGTGTGGAGCCGTTGCTTCGAGAGCTTGCCGTTCTACAGGGAGCGGAGCCACACTGGCGGGTATCTCGCGCACTTGTTCATGCCGGGGCCATGCATTCTGTTATTGCGCCAGACTCATTGCAGTCCATTATCCAACTCATCAGAGACCCCAAGCTCACAGCGAGGATTCAACGTTATATTGGACTTGAACTCACCGAGCCTCGCGAGTTCTTTTGGCAGCGATGAGCAGACTACCCACAACCCCAAGACCGAACAATGCGCGGCTGGACAACCGCTGGGGCTCTCTCCTTTCTTCTATGCTTTTCTCGAATTCCAACATCAACCCTGCTTTCGACGCGCAGTGCCGCCCCAGCGGTGCCAGCGCTTGAGTCGTTCGGCTAACCACGAGTCGCTCACTCCAAACACTATATGGATCTGCCGCCGATACTAGCGAACTCGATTTGGGTGGGTTCATTTCCATACGGCTTCAGATTCTTCGGCCTGCATGTTGTCGCAGAGTTGCCGTTGGAGGCATTCGTGATTTGGCGGCTCATCCAGAGACGCGAGGCATTTGGCTGGCTCTTCGGTCGTGTGTTGCTTGCGAACATCGCCAGCTTCTTTGCTGGCACCTTCGCATTGACTGGATTCTCTGTTCCGAAGCATTCCTTGGAGGGCACAGCAGGTGTGTGGCTTGGTGCATTTCTCGTCAGTTGGGCCGTTGAAGGTTTTCTCCTTCGTAGATGGTTACAGATGGTTCCCACTCCGACCGTTTGGAGAGCGACCTTTTGGGGTAACGTCGCTAGCTACACGATCGCAGCACTGATCTTCATTGCGTGGTTCAGAGGCATTCACATCCCATGGCCCATGATTCACTGATGAAGACATCCACCAACAACACCAAGCCGAACGAACATGGTTATCATTGCGCGAAGCCGCAATGATAACGGTTGTTGAACGATTCGCGGTCGAGCGGCCTTAAGGCTTACTCCTTGGGGAAAGCTTTTCCCCGCTTCGGTCTCGACGTTTGCAGGTTATTAACCTTGCTCCGGCATTTCGACGATGACCCGCGTCATTTCCGGCAGCTTGATTCGCCCGGTGTCGGATTCGTGATCGCGACGATGGTCTTTGCAGGTGTCGCCGCCGCTTTTTCCCGACATGCGGGCATGACTCTCCATCGCGCTGAGCATCGGCGCTTTTCAGTGTCGCGCGTTTCGTTGTCCGCGACTTGGGTGAAAGTGATCGAATCGTGATCATGGGATGCTTGCGGCACTGGGCGGCGGTCGGGCGCGGTGCGCATGACGCATGGCGTGCAGGAACGTCATCGCCTGACCGCAGGCGGAGCAGCACACGGCGGGCTTCTCCAGTTGCAGCAAGATGCTGGCTCCGGCGCGCAGCAAGTGGCGCAGGCGCTCGTAACGATCTTTCGCCGCAGCGCTCAAATATCCAAAGTGTCGCACGCGGCGAAAGCCGCGTGGCAGGACGTGCTGCAAAAACAATCTTATAAACTCGATGCCATTCACAACTTGGGTGCGCGTCTGGCCGCTCTCGCGGTGTGTCCAGCTGTAGCTCACGCCGTGTTCGTTGATGGCGATGATGCGTGCGGCATCCAGCGCGGTCTTTTGCACATAGCGCGCCACATACTCCATGGCTTTGGCACCGCTGCCCACGGGCCGCGCATCGCAGTTCCAGGGCTTCTTCCACGCTTTTGCTGGGATGCTCAGGTAGAGTTTAAAGTCGGCGGTCTTGAGCGCGCTCCTCATGCGGTTGCGCATGTGCACGGCCAGCGGGATGACGGGCACGAGGATGGCGGGGTTCTTCAAGCGGATCCATCCGGTGGGCGTGATCGCACCGGCGGGAACGAGGTAATGAATGTGCGGATGGTAGCGTAAATCGCGTGTCCAAGTTTGCAGCACGCCCGTCATGCCGATCTGTCCGCCGAGATGCCGGGGATCAGCGGCGAACTTGCTGAGCGCCGCAGCGCTCTCGCGGAACAACAAATCGTAGCATAACACCTGGTTCGAACGGAACAGTCTACGGGACTCCGCCGGGATCGTAAACGTAACCGCCGTAAGCCGCGTGATACGCCGGAAAAAACTGCGTGAACACCGCCGCCAGTGACGGCAGCGCTGCGATGCCGGTAGCTGACATCGCCCGTTAAGCGATGGCGGGTGGTGAGACGGGCTTGCTGAGTCCTGCCGCGAGGCGCGCCAGCGCCTGCTGTGTCTGCTCGACGGACACATCGGTGAGATGCGCATAGACGAGCGTCTGCTGCAACGTCGCGTGGCCGAGGTATTGACTGACGTAACGCAAGCTGACGCCTTCTTCCAACAAGTGCGTGGCATACGAATGACGCAGCGTGTGAATGGTCGCCTTCTTCTGCACGCCGCTCGCGGCGAGTGCCATGCGCCACACGTTTTGCAACGCGCTGTCGCTCATCGGATGCGTGGCGAGTTGCCAGCGCGCCTTTTGCACGGCGGCCTGTGCGGCGGGATCATCGCGAAAGGTCGTCTTCCACGCATGACCCATGGCCGGAAAGAGCAAGCTCGCATGACGATGGCAGCGATACCAGCGTGAGAGCAGATCCAGCGCCGCTTGCGGCAGCGGCACGTATCGATCTTTGCCGCCTTTGCCCAGTCGCACATGCAGTCGCAGTTCCTTGCGGTGGATGTCGCGCGTCTCGATGTGCAGCGCCTCATTGAGCCGCAGCCCGCACAAATAGATCAAGCTCAGCGGCGCGAGAAAGCGCAGCTCTTTAATCTGTGAGAGCACGCGTCGCACCTCATCGCGACTCAGCACCACGGGCAACTGCTGGCGATCTTTGGTTTTGATATGATCGAACACACGCCACTCGTGCCAGCCGAGCATCTCAATAAAAAAACAGCGCAACGCCGCGCGCGCCTGGCGCAGCGTCTGCGGCGCATAAGAGCGCACGCGCACCAGATGCAGGAAGTAATCGCGCACCCGTTCTTCCGAAAGCGCCGCTGGATCATCATCAGCCCACTGGGCCAGCAGGCGGATCATGCACAAGTAGGCCTCCACCGTGCGAGGAGCCAGCCCCTTGAGCTGCACATGCCCGAGGAAGCGGGCTACCGAAGGATACGAGATGGAAGCTCCCGAAGAAGAAGCGACCCGGACAGAAGAAACAGTTGATGTTTTTTCATAGGACTGCCATCATCGCTGAGTTCACTCAGTCAAAGCAAGCTCGCAGAGCATCATTCATCGAAGCATGTCAGCCCACTTGAAATCACATAGCGCATCGAACAACGCGAAGCGCTTGAGCGCAGCGAACTCGTTCAACAAAACGGATGCAGGCAACGGCTCGAAGGCTATCTGTCGTGTCAGCAACGTCCACTCCTCGCCGTCGCCTGATCCGAGACGTTAGGCGGATTCGCGCACCGTGACTCCATACACCACAACTCCAAACGCAAACGAGCAGTTCGCATCGTTGCCGCTCCACGATGCGACATTGAAGGAGGTGCGTCTCGACTGGCAGCAGCGCGTTTGCGTTGCGAGCGTTCTCGCCTTCGTCCAGGCAGACCAGCCAGCTATTGCACGTCAGGTTGTCTGGCACGGTGTCAGTGAGGCGTTGATTCCGCATCGCGCTCCTTGGGGTGAGTCAGCATTCATCAACACTGTCCGCGCTGAGGCGGGCGGTATTTTTGTTGTCGAGATGCAGAGCGGAGACGAGATTCGGATTGTTGCCGAGAGATTTGAGTTCAGATGACCACGCCGCCTAACCATACGCTGCAGCGAACCCGGCCATCGCGTCACTGTTGCAATCGTGGCGTCCGGTGGGCCGGGTCGCTGAGCTTGGGTCGTTAGGCATCTTGGCGCCGCGTGTATTTTTTGTCATGTCGAGTAAAAACATCTATAAGTATAGCTTATAGTAAAATAAACATTCATAAGTTTTTGTAATGTCAACATTACTGCTGGATTTGAATGATGCCCATGATTGCGGCTTTCAGGGGCGCGGGGAGGCGAGGCCATGCGGCCACGATGGCGGCAATTTGCGAGGCCATCACCGTCAGCGCGTGCGCATCTTCGTGCGTCTTGCTGCTGCAACCCTTGATCTTGCAAGGGGGCAAACAGGTTCGATTCCTGCTGGGTGCACCAGCGATAAATCATATCACTGCACATAAATCTGCGCCAGGTTGGAGAAGTGGCTAAAGACGAGTGGCATTTTCATACCTCCAAAATGAAGATCGGAATCCTTGCGCTAGCGCTGACGATTTTTCTGTCTTCCTGTGTGCAGACTCCGAAGCTGCGCACGAACAACTCACCAGTTCGGCAGGAGCGGGTCAGTGACCGCTATTCACGCGGCGCAGTGAAGACGTATGAGCTTTTCGAGACTGACATTGATGGCCATGTCATCATGCTGGCGCGACTCTTCAGTGGAGAACATTTCCCAATGCTCTGTGGCAAGACCGACAGCGGCATTTATCCGATTCCTCAGTCTGTTTTCGCAGAGTCGGGCGCGGAGCGGTGGAGCATCATGTGCGAGCCTCGCGTTCACAATGCCTATGCGCTGATGCGGCTGGAGTTATCGGGGGTAGAGAGCAATTTGTTTATGGGCAGCCGCAAGCTCAAGCTTTGCGCGCGGGCTCATTTGTTGTCTCCGCCAACTTTATGATTTCTGATTCTCGACTACACACCAATATGTTAGTCACTACACTTTGATTGTCAGCGTTTCTCCACGGCGGAATTTGCCCCCACGTAATGCAGGGTCAGAACGGTGAGATCGTCAGCGGGTTCCTGATTGCCGCTGTGCGCGCGGACATCACGGATCACGGCGGCGGTGATCTCCTCGGCTGAGTCGCTGGCATGGAGCGCGAGCAATTCTTCAAGGCGCGCGCTCTGGTAAAGTTCATGCGCGGCATTGATCTCCTCGGTGACGCCATCGGTATACAAGACCAGCTTGTCACCGGGTTGGAGCTGGAAATGCGCGCAAGTAAACATGTTGTCCCGTAGCAGGCCCAGTGCGGGGTGCCGTTCGCCTTGCAGAAGTTTCACGGGCGTGTTGTGTTGCAGCAGCATGGGGGGCGGATGACCTGCGTTGCAGAGTTCAAGTGCGCCGCTGCGCACGTCGAGGACGCCATAGATCAGCGTCACGAACATGCCGGTGTGCGATTCGTCGCAGAGGGCGTTGTTGACCCGGCTCATAATTTCCGCTGCACTGCGATCGGGGCTGGCCAGGCCTTTGAACAACGTCTGCGTCATGGCCATGAAAAGCGCGGCGGGAACTCCCTTGCCGGAAACATCACCAATGAGAATCGAAAGCCGGTCGTCGTCCACGAAGCGGTAGTCGTAGAAGTCGCCGCCCACTTCGCGCGCGGGCTGGATCACTGCGTGGAGCGAGACGCTCGTGCCTGACGGGGTGGTGTTGCTGGCCGACCATTGCTTCGGCAGCATGCTCATCTGGATGCGGCGCGCGGCATTCAGCTCACCGGTCATCCGTTCAGTCAGGGTCGTGGTGTATTTCAGTTCCTCCATCCTCATGCGCAGATCGCGCGTCATCTTGTCAAAGGCGGTGCCGAGATCGCGCACTTCGTCGATGTTGACCTGCTCCTCGATGCGGTGATGGAGATCGCCTGCGGCAATTTTCCGCGCCGCCGCCGCCAGACGTGTGATGGGGCCGGACACCGAGCGTGCAATGAAGACCAGTGCGGCAAACAAGGCTGCCAGTCCGATGATGCCAACCGCAAGCAGCTCGAGCAGCGACCTTCGCGCCGCGCCCATGATCTCGGCATGAGGGTAAACCAGCGCCAAGGTGAAGCCGCCATTCTGGACCGGCATATGCGCGATCCACGCATCACGATTTTGCCAGGGTTCACGAGTGCGAAAAAATCCTTCGACTCCTGACATCATCGCGGTCGCGAGTTCCGGATTGTCGCTTTTGATCATTCCTTTCATCGTTTTCGCGGTGTCGGGAAACGCGAGGTATCTCCCTGCGGGACTTACCAAAAATGCATAGCCGGTCTCTGCCACGCGGATTTCTTGGAGATCGTGAATCAACTGATCGAGCGAGATGTCGATGGTCGCGATGCCGAGAAAATCCTCGACGCGTCCCTGGCTGCCCGGTTTGTGAAAGGGCACGGAGTGCGTGGTCATCAGGGCGTTTCCACCGCCATCGTCAAAGTAGGGCTCCGTCCAAAGCGCGCGATGCGTGTCCTTGGGTTTCGCATACCACTCCCAGCGAAAGGGATTGTATTCCGGCGTGCCGATGTCGGTGGATTCGACGTGTCCCTCCTTCCAGTAGCAGTAGGGCGCGTAGAACTCGCGCTCCGGCATAAAGGTGTGCGGCTCGAAGGCGAGGCAGCTTCCGTAGATCGATGGATTCCGGGTGACGATCTGGGTAAGATAATGCTGGAGCTCTGCGGGATTTTTCAAGGCCCCGCTTTCCAGCATGTGGGCGTGAAGTTCCGGAATGCGCGCGGCTTCGCCGAGAATGCGATCCAGCCGTGCGGCCTGAAGCTGAGCGAGATTAAGTGCCGAGGCTCTTGTTTGCTCCACGGTCTGACGGAAATTTCGCGCCGCCAGCCAGGCGAGCACCGCCGCAAGAAACACGGCGGCGGGCAATCCCACCAGCAGCACGAGCCGGGTGCTGAGCGGACCGTGGAGCGGGCGGAATCTCACGGTCAGCGACAGGTTCAGTCCGCTGAAGTCGCGGCGGTGTTCATCGAACTCAAGGCTGTCGCACGATCCAGATAAATCGTGAGGATGCGGTCAAAGCCAATGGTCTCGAATACGAGACGCACGTTCGGCACCAACCCGCAGAAGGCGAGCGCACCTTCTGTGGAAAGTTGTTTCGCGGCGAGCAGGAAGACGCGCAGTCCGGCGCTGTTGATATAGGTGAGGTGCGAGCAGTCGATGAGAAGATTCTTCACGCCGCCATCGAGCAGACTCATGATGCGGGTTTCGAGTTCGGAAGCGCTCACGCTGTCCACATCGCCGCCGAGATTGACGATGGTCATGGAACCGGATGTTTCGTGGGAGCAGGTCATGATGCAGCAGTGGCGGAGGCCCGTTGAACGCGTTTGGTGAGGGTGAGAAGATTCCGCTGTCCGACGCGCTGGTAGAAAATCTGATCCATCAAAGTGCGCGCCAGATGAATGCCGAGTCCGCCCGGCTCCCGATCCATCAGGCTCGCGCTCAAGTCGGGTTCGGGCGCATCGAGCGGATTGAAGGCGCGTCCGTCATCTTCGATTTCGATGCTGACCTTGTCCTTCTCCGTGCGGATGCGGAGCATGATTTCGTGGACTTGCAGATCGCCTTGGCCGCCATGCACCACGATGTTGGTGACCAGCTCGTCAAGCGAGAGGTTCACCACGAAAATCGTATCCTCCGGCATGCCATGCCAGGCGCCGAAGCGACGGATCATTTCACTGAGACGCCCGGTCTCAAACAAACTCACATCGAACTTGGTGCTCAGACTGCCGGGCCGCATGATCGCCGAATAAAACCTCCGGCGACTCGGTTGGCAAGCGGAGTGTGCGCGGCGTTGTTTGTCTGACGGGCGTTGCTTCGTTGGATTTATCTTCAATCCACATCCGTGCGGAAAGGCGATGCGGGGATGCCCTCTTTGTTGAACAGGTTCACGTCCGGGACATTCGCCCAGCCGTAGCGGACTGCCTTGGGATCAGTCACGCCATCGGCGCTGACGACGACCGAGTTGCCTTTGATCTCGGCTTTTGCGGGGACGAATTTACCATCCGCGGCGGCGATGGTGAAGCCTTTCAGTTCGCCGTCCTTCGCGACGAGTCCGCCACCGGTGTGGGTGAAATTGATGGTGATCTTGCTGCCTTGAGCCGTCATCGAAGCATAGAGCGGCCCGGAGTATTCGATCTTGTCATCATAGGCCAGAGCCCGAGCAGCGAGTGCCAGACGCTGACCGACGGGTTCCTTCTGCGTCGGGTGAATATTGCCGGCATTGCCCACGTCAGTGGTCACAGCCATGGCGGTATTTTTCGACTGGGATAACGTGAGAAATTGTGCCTCACGAATTTCCGGCGGCTGTCCATTGAAGGGGGCAATTTGGACAAATAAGAATGGGAAGTCGCCTTGCTTCCACTTGGCACGCCAGTCAGCGATCATCGCCGGGAAAAGCGTGCGGTATTGTTTCGCCTGGCCAGCGTTCGACTCGCCCTGATACCAGATGGCTCCCTTGATCGCGTAGGGAATGATTGGCGCGATCATTCCATTGTAAAGGACTGTCGGGCTGCCCGCCGAACCTTTCAAGTTGGCCGGTGCCTTTGGAGGAGGACTGGATGGCGCGGGCTTTGGAGGAATCGGCTGACCGGCGGCCTTTGCAGCCGCAGCGGCCGCGGTCCAAGTCTTGGTCGCTTCATTGAAAGCCTTGCCGACATTTTCATCCCAGACTTTTTTTGCAGCCAAATACTCCGCTTGTTTTGCCGGATTGTCGTCGGCGGCCGAGTAACTGGCGAGGGCAGCGTGCGCGCCATCGACGTAGCCCTTGAGTTCGGGAGCGTTACCAAAGCCTTCAATGCTCGTCCACGCCTGCGCCGGAGTGCCGCCCCATGAAGTGTGAATCATGCCAACCGGAACTCCGAGTTTCAGAAAGAGATCCCGGGCGAAAAAGTAGCCTACTGCGGAAAATCCTCCGACTGTTTCCGGCGCGCATTCGACCCACTTGCCCACGGCTTCCGTCTGGGGCTTGATCGATATTTTTTTGGTCACGGTGAACATCCGGATCTTTGGATAGGCCGCTTTCGGTGCTTCTTCTTTCGCGGTCGCGGTGCCGGAAAATTTGAATTCCATGTTCGACTGTCCGGAGCAGACCCAGACCTCGCCGACGAGCAGGTTGTTCACGGTGACCACGTTGTCACCGGTGATCTTCATCGTGAACGGCCCGCCGGCGGTCAGCGGCTTGAGACTCACACTCCAAGTGCCATTAGCCGCAGTGGTGCTGACTTTTTGGGTGCCGAACTCGACAGTTACTTTTTCGCCGTCGCGCGCCGTGCCCCAAACCGGAACGGCCTGGCCGCGCTGGAGGACTGCGCCATCGGTAAAGAGCGGATTTGGTTTTACTTCGGCGAACAATGAGCCGGAGGCGAGGACCGCAAGTGCGAGTGCGGCTAATTTTGTGGAGATGGAATTGGAGGTCATATGGATCAGATTGAGTTCACATCTACGCACGAGTGATCGCATTTCTTCAATAAATTTGTCACTGTTGAAAATTAGCATTCGCTTCCCTGAACGTGCGGACGGGCTGCAATAGATTGAGATGTGGCAGTCTGATTAATTATTTGGAGTGCTTCGGTCGGAGGATGCTGTGATTCACACGTGGAACGACAGTGAGTTTTATCTCGCCTCTAGCCGGGAAAGGGGCAGACTTCATCACCTTCCTGCCATGCGACTGATCTTTGTTGCTGATTTACATTATTCATTGAAGCAGTTCGACTGGCTGCTGGCGCAGGCGCATGAATACGATGCGGCGGTGATCGGGGGTGATCTGCTGGATCTCAGCTCGGCACTGGATGCGGATGTGCAGATTGCCATTGTGGAAAAATATCTGAACCTGCTGCGCCAACAGACGCGGGTGGTCGTGAGTTCAGGCAATCACGATGGCGACAGCCGCAATGCAGCGGATGAATCTGTCGCGGCGTGGCTGCAAGATGCGCGAGCCGAACGGCTGCATGTGGATGGCGATGGTTTTAATCTGGGTGATACTCGGATCACGGTCTGTCCTTGGTGGGATGGTGAGGTCTCGCGGGGTGAACTCGAAGCGCAGCTGGTGCGGGAAGCGGCGCTGGTGACGAAGGGCTGGCTCTGGATTCATCACGCGCCGCCGGAGGGTGCTCGCACTTGCTGGACGGGGCGGAAGTTTATTGGCGATACATTTCTTCGCGGCTGGATCGACCGCTTTCAACCGGACATGGTGCTGAGCGGACACATTCACAATTCACCATTCTACGATGTTGGTTCATGGATTGATCGCATCGGGCGGACATGGGTTTTTAATCCGGGTCGACAACTCGGGCCGCAGCCTTCTTCGATCACGATTGATCTTGGAGCTATGACAGCGGAGTGGAATTCTCTGGAGGATCGCTCAATTCGCGATCTCAGGATCACGGATGGTTGATGGCTTGGGCGCAATGCGCTGACGCGGCTGGCGCAGCATCAGGGTATCGAGCACACCATCGAGCATGGCGAGGTGATCGTGTCCGGCGAACTGCCGTTTCACATCGACCAGATATTTATTCACGGCATCGAGACGACGGGCGAGCAACTCGCAGAGATGGAGGCTAACGGCCGGGTTCTCGTTAAGCAGCGCGCGGGGATTGGCGACGACGTGAAAAGTAGATGCGCGGGTGGCGCGGACGGCGGCGGTGTGCGGCACGCCGAGAAGCGCTGCCAGATCACCAAAGACGGCGCCCGGCTCTGATGCGGTGGCGACGCTGACATCGTCCTTGGTCACTTCCACGGCACCTTCGATGAGAACGTAAAGCAGACCGGTGTGATCACCTTGTTCCAAGACGACCTCGCCAGCCGCGAAGTGCCGGACGGGATGATCGCGCAAGGCGGTGAGAATGGCGGACATATTAATTGGCAGTCAGCACCCGGACATGACGGGCGGCACCACGGGTGTCGCTGCTGGTGTCATTATCACGCAGGCCGGCTTCGGCGCGTTCGAGGAAATATTTCAACGGTGGATCTTCGCGACCATCGACTTTGGCGGTTTCAAGATGTTGCACGGCCTCTTTATAAGCGCCCTTGCGCAGACTGACGACACCCTGCCAGAAGGCGTCGCGGGCTTTCATTTCTTCGTCGTTGAGCGCGCCTTTCTCAGCGAGCAGTTCATAGACTTCACTGACCTGATGCATGCGCGGTGCGTAAACCATCTCCATGGGGCGCATTTCCATGATCTCGTTCGTGAGATGGAACGTGCGTGCGTTGACGAGCAGGTGGCTGCCGTAGACGAGATTGATGGAGCAGAGGCGGCGACTGAAATCAGTGGGTTCGCCCACGGCGCTGAAAAACTGAAACTCGCGGAAGCCGAAGAGACCGATGCTCATCGAACCTGATGCGAGCGCGACGCCGAACGAAGGTTTGCGGTGCCAGCGGTTTTGCATCTCCTGCTCCAAATTCACCAGACGCTGTCGCAGCTCCAGTGCGACGCGACATCCGTGGATGGCGTGTTCCTCGTCCTCGACCGGCATGCCAAAGAACACGCGCACGCCTTCGGCGTTGCAGGAGTCCAGATAGGCACCGCGCGCGACGAGAAATTCGGCGGTGGCTTGCAAGAACAGGGAACTGAGATGCTCCAGATCATGCGGCTCCATTTGCGCGCTGAGTTCGGGATAGTTCAAGATGCGGCAGTTGAGCGCGGTGAGTTCGCGCTTGCCGCTGATGTCGAGTGCTCCTTTTGTGGTGATAAGTTTTGTGAAATTATCAGTCGAGACGCGACCGACGAAATAACGCTGGAGAATGTGGCGGCGTTGGCCGGTTTCTGTGCCTCCGATGATCATGCCGCAGAGGCCGGATAAAATAATCGCGGCCGCGCCGGAGAAGGGCTCGAAGAGCATTCCGCAAAGCCGCAGGGCGGGTGAGAGGATGAGGGTGAGAAAGACTGCGCCGGCGAGATAAGCCACGCGACCGAAGGGACGGGGCAGTTC
>JAIOQF010000189.1 GCA_021413535.1 Verrucomicrobiota bacterium | reverse complement strand
TAAAATGGAACCGGATTCGGACGAGCCGCAGCCGCATCGAATAATGCGCGACCTCCGCGTAGCGAACCCGTAAACGCCACCGCGCTGGTAAGCGGATGGCGCACCAGCGCGAGGCCGATGTCGTTGCCCTTGCCCTGCACCATGGAGAACGCACCCGCTGGCATTTTCATTTGCTCCAGTGCTTTTACAATCGCTCCCGCGATCATTTCGCAAGTGCCGGGATGCCCCGGATGCGCCTTCACCACCACCGGGCAGCCTGCGCCCAGTGCGCTGATTGTGTCCGTGCCCGCGACTGAAATGGCGAACGGAAAATTGCTCGCACCGAAAACCACCACCGGACCGATGGGCTGCATCATGCGCCGCACATCCGGCTTCGGCAAAGGCTGGCGGTCCGGCTGCGGGCGATCGATCCTGGCCTCAAGCCACGAGCCATCACGAATGACCTTGGCAAACAATCGTGCCTGCCCCGTAGCGCGGCCGCGCTCTCCGGTGCAACGAGCCATCGGCAGTCCGGTCTCCGCGTGGGCACGTTGCAGCAAGGAGTCGCCCAGCGCTTCAATTTGATCTGCAATGGCCTCCAGAAGTGCCGCACGCTGTTCCAGGGATGTCGCGCGAAATTCATCAAAAGCCGCATCCGCCGCGCACAACGCCGCATCCGCCAGCTCAGCTGAAGCTTCTTGATAAACTGGCGCAAGCGTCTCGCCCGTCGATGGATTGGTAATCGTAAAAGTGACGCCGTCAGATGGTGTGACTTTGCCTGCAATGATAGACTGGCCGTGAAGATTCATGACTTATCTGGTCAATGGTCATGCCCCCATGGTCAAGAACAGAATAAGAAACTGTCGTTCTCCACTTCAAGTGGAGCAATTCGGGAGCAACTGCCCATTAACTGGTGACTTGCTTCGCGGCGAGTTTTGCTTGGCAAATGCATCAGAAGCGTCGTGAATCGACCTTTGACCACCATGGTTACCAATATGCCCCATCCCTCGCGCCGCCTCCTATCAGTTGCCCTCACCCTGGTCTGCGCTGTCGGCTTGCGCGGCGAAGACGACACGCTGCGACGAGATCTTGAGCGCGCATTCTCCGGCTGGCGCACCGCCATGGTGACTCGCAGCCTCACCGCGTGGAAAGAAAACACCGCATCGTTCCGCCAGATGGAAACGCGCAACATGATCGTGAGCCAGAAGCAGCTTTTCCCGCAAGCACTCTTTGATTTTCCGCTGCGCGCACCCGAAACCGGCACTCTGCGCTTCATCAAAGCGGAAGCCAAAGGCGCTACGGCGAAAGCGATCTATTTCGGCAAGATTGACGTCGGCATTCCCGACTCGGGCGAGATTCCGGAAAATTTGCTGCTTCTTAATTTCATCAATGAAGCTGGGCAGTGGAAATTCGACACCTTGCGCTTGATGAACCTGGCCAGCGCGCCGGACGTTCGTGCATCGCTGAAAAATGGCGGCGCCGCAGGGATTCTAAAATCACCCGAATTCTCGCCAGACGGCGTTCTGCCAACCACCGCAAAACCCTGTCTGGTGCCTGACCACATCGCTGCCCTGCAGATCGCATCACTCGGCTACGCGACCGCAGCCACAGTCAATGGCTTCCCACTTCCCGTCGTCGCGGATGCAGCAGAACAACACATCATCATCGGCGGACTCAAAGATGGGGAGAACACTTTGAAGCTGGAGATCAAACCGACGCCCGTAGCCGAAGGCAGCGCGCGGCATCTCGAAGTCAACGCCGTGGTTCTCACCGGCAACGAGGCCAAACCTGTGATCCGTGTCTTCACCTGGAAGGCACCTACATCCAGCGCGCCAGAGTTCTCGAATCAGAAAATTATCGTGAATAAAATCACCATGCGCGGTGATTGATCTGCTGAACGATTTATTTGCCGAGCAGTCCGTTCAAAAGGTCGGCCCCTGAATTTTTCAGAATATCCTTCACATCATTGAGCGGATTATCCCAGGTGATCTCAGGCTTGGACAGCTTGCCCTTGGATTTGAACTTGATCACGAGCCGCTTTTTATCGTCCTGAAGCACGGTCATGGCCGCCTGCGCGGCGAGTCCAGCCAATGTCTCGCCATACTTCACGGCGAGACTCTTTTGCGCTTGCGCCAGGATCTTGGCCGACAACTCCGTGCCCACCACGAGTTCGCCCCGCGCGATATGGGAATCGGAGCGTCCGTGAAACCAGCTCCCGCCTTCCAGTGCGATTTCATAGTCGGGAAACACCAGCCGGGTGTCTTTTTTTACGATCAACTTTCCCTTCGCTAGATGCACTTCCGTGCTCACATCTTCGCAGAGCACGCCACCGAGCGCGACATCACCTAGATCGATCCCATACTCTTTGAGTTTCTGGGCATCCTTGCTTCGCATCTGATCCTTCATGAGAGTGCCGCCGAGTAGCGACCCCTTGCGAACAGTCGGTTCCAAAGAAATATCCGGATTCCATTCGCCGCTCTCCACGTCGAAAGGCTTGATGGTGCCGGTGCCGGTGAGCGAACAATTCACCAGGGTTTGTGCCACGTCAGTCTTCTCCAGCTTAATATCCGCGCTGAGTTCCAAGCTGCAGACGTTGTGATGAGCCAGATCATCCGGCGCGACATCCACATCCTTAAACGCCAGTCTGACGTGCTCAAAAAGAATGCGGGTCTGCTGTCCGAGATCAAGCAGTTCAACGCGCCCATTCTCGACGCTGGCCTCCTCGGCTGCGAGCGCGAGTCTCAAATCCGAAGCTTTGAACGGCTTGTGCTCCTTTTTCTTTTTGCTGCGTTTTTTCTTCAGCTTTGGTTTGGGCTCCGGTCCACCAATTTTCGTATCACCCGGTTTGATTTCCTTGGACTCACCCTCACTTAGCGCCTGCGCGGGAGCGAGTATGCGGGTGGAAGCCGGAGTCTGCCAGGGTTGAATGCACTGCTCCAGATTGCGAAGCAAATATGCCGTGGTTTCCGGAGCATTCTCCGCATCAGGTTTTTCGAAAAGATAGTCGAGCAGTCCATCTCCCTCCTCGTCGATTTCATCCCGCAGATTAAAATCATCGATCCGCAAGCGGCTGATGCTCGCCTTGCGCCGAAGCAGGTCGCTCAGAGAGACCGTCAGTTCAATGCGCCCGGCAGATAGCAGCGCAGTGGCGGGATCGAAGGCGCTCCGTTCTTTCAGCGGTCTGGCCACCTCCTCATCCCGCGGCGCCAGATACAAACCTCCCAGCACTACTTTTGCAGGTGACGAGAAAAAGCTCAATGACGTAGACTTAAGTTCAGCCCGGCAGTTCCATCCCGCTTCCATTTCAGCAATGAGCTTCGGACGGTTAACCCATCCCGTCACCCACGTCCGCAGCCCAACCATGGTGCCTGCGAAAAGCACAAGCACGATCATAAGAATGCGCAGCAGTTTCTTCTTCATCAGTGCGAGAATATATGCGGATTGCCAAAGCACAAACAGCAAACCAGTGCCCCAACCATCCCGCAGTCAACGCCGCTCGCGTTCAATTTGTGCTTTGTAATTTCAGATTGTCGTTTCATCCTTCATCCTTCACCCTTCACCCTTTCATGATCCCTCCCCGCGTCCGCTTCGCCCCCTCGCCCACTGGCTATCTTCACGTCGGAGGAGCGCGCACCGCTCTGTTCAATTGGCTTTATGCCAGGAGCCTTGGCGGCCAGTTCATCCTGCGCATCGAAGATACTGATGAAGCACGCAACACCGAGGCCGCCATGCGCGCGATATTCGACGGATTGCGCTGGCTGGGGCTGGACTGGGATGAGGGCCCCGAAGCGGGTGGAGAATACGGCCCGTATTTTCAAAGCCAGCGGAAAAGTATCTACGATACCTATCTGGCCAAGCTCGAAGCCGCTGGCCGGGTCTACGAAGACAATGGGGCAATCCGTTTCAAATTTAGCCGGGAATCGGTGACGATTCCTGACATGATCTGCGGCGACATCAAGTTCGCCGCCACCGAGGAGCCGGACATGACCATCCGTCGGCCCGACGGCGGTTACATTTTTCATTTTGTGAATGTCGTGGACGACATCGAGATGCGCGTGACCCACGTCATTCGCGGCGAAGACCACATCTCAAACACCTGGAAGCACATCGACTTGTGCCGTGCGCTCGGGGCCGAGCCACCAGTCTACGGTCACATCCCGCTCATCTTAAATCCGGATGGCTCCAAGATGAGCAAACGCGACGAAGGCGCGAGCGTGGCCGGTTACATGGATGCCGGATTTCTGCCGGCCGCGGTGTTTAACTACCTCTGCCTCCTGGGCTGGACGCCGAGACTCCCCTCTGAAATCATCACGAGCGAAGATGCGATTCAAGCCTTTGATATATCTGAAATCCATCACAGCAACGCGCGCTTCGACATGGCCAAATGCACCTGGCTGAACCAGCAGCATTTGCGCGCGCTCACGGGACATGCGCTGGTGGAACAGGCCCGGCCCTGGCTGGAAAAGTCAGGACTGCAAGTGGGCGATCCGGCCTACGCCGCCCGTGCGCTGGAAAGCGTGAAGGAAAAAGTCAGTCTCGCACGGGAGTTTCCCGGCTGGACTCATTTCTTTTTCAGGGAAGATTTCCCATCTGAAGAAGAAGCGACCACCAAACTCAAGGCCAATACGCAGTCACAGCAGTTGCTCTACGCACTGGGCGACGCCTTGAAAAATGCCCCCGGATGGGATGAAGCCTCGCTCACGCAGACAATCAACAGCGTTGCTACGGAGCAGAAAATCAAGCCCGGCGCATTGATGCCGTTGTTGCGCGCATCGCTCAGCGGACAAATGCGCGGACCCGATGTGAAAGTGATGATGGGTGTCTTGGGGCGTGATCGCGTTATCAGTCGGATTTCACGCGTCGCATCAACCATCGCCCAGTCATGAGCACGCAGCCGTTTTATACGCTCGATGATCTGAGCCGCTGGGAGGAGATCGCGCCCACGCTCCATCTTCCGGCGCGACTGGCAGTCATCGGTGATCCTATTGCGCACTCGCGTTCGCCCCAGATGATGAACGCTGCGCTCGCCGCACGCGGCATCCAGGCACAATACATCCGCGTGCAAGTTCCAGCGGGATCTGTGAAAGAAGCACTCAGGCTTTTCACGCTGAATGGATTTGTCGGTGTGAACTGCACCATCCCCCACAAGTTTGAGGCGCTGGAGGCGATGGACGAAGTGGATCCATTGGCAAAAAAGCTCGGGGCTGTGAACACCGTGCGCATCCGCGATGGAAAACTCACCGGCTTCAACAGCGACGGCCCCGGCTTCCTGCGCTCCGTTGAGGAAGCATTCGGAAAATCCGTGCGTGACCTGCGCGTGCTCATCCTGGGTGCAGGCGGCGGCGCGGGGCGAGCGGTGGCTGTGCAGTGTGCGCTCGAGCAATGTCCAGAGCTGACGCTGGTCAACCGCAGCCCGGCTAAAGCGGAACCACTGGCTGCGCAATGCAGTGGACTATCGGCGCGCACCAAGGTCACGGTCTGCCGCTGGGATGATGCCGCGCTACGCGCCGTCATGGATCAAACCGATCTGATCGTGAATGCCACGCCGCTGGGAATGAAAGAGGGTGACGCGCCCCCGTTTAATTTAGCGTTGCTCCGCGCCTCACATCGGGTGTTCGACATGGTTTATCGCAGTGGTGCCGAGACTCCGCTTATCAGCGCGGCCAAAACAACGGGAGCGAGAACTCGGTAGTAAACTTCCAGCATCAAGGTGCAAAGAGCCGTGGTGAAAACATTGTCTCCGCCCGCAGTGAGAATCGCGCCTGTGCCTGTCCAGCTGCCATCTTTGTTCTGGTGCTTCAGAATCTCTGGTAGCGCGGTTTCATTCCAAAATTTCATCTCGGCTCCTCCATTCTGGAAGTAGCACTGCGCATAATAATACCAGCCGTAGAGAGTCGGCCTGGCATGGTCGGCGACATTTCCACTGGCCCAGATGGGCGGCTCCTTGGTTTGAAAGTCATAGGAAAATTTCAGCCCCTTCTTGATCAATGCGGTCTTGTTTGTTGCGAAAGTTTGCAAACCCAGGATGCCTACTCCCGAAAGACTCCACTGATTATAAGCACCAGTGCCGGTGTTTCCGAAACCCCCGTCCTTGCTCTGCAAGCTCTCGATATTTTTCACGACTTTATCAATGGAAGCTTGCAGACCGTCAATCTTCAAGCCGGAGAGCTTGGCCGCTTTCAAGGCCTGATACTGCCAACCGGTCACGGAAAGGTCATTGGCCGCTTTATTGTAGGCCGTTTCGCCTTTGCCGCCGTAGCCCCAGCCTCCGCTGACGGCTTGATTGTCGATGATCAGCTTCACACCTTTTTCAAAGGCTTCCTTCACACCCGGCAGTGAGCGGGTGCCCAGCCGGGAAAGGCTGTATATTTCACCAAGCGCATAGGTGGCGATGCCGTGCTCATAGGTGGCGTGATTCGATTTTGGGTTCTCCGACATCATGCCTTGTGGATTGGACTTGGAGAGTTCCACCAAATAGAGAATGCCCTTCATGACGTTATCGCCATAGAAATCCGAATCCGGCGTTTCGCAGCGACCGAAGTAGCACAACAGCGCAAAGCCTGTCATCGCAGCGCGATTGGCCTGGCCCCAAGAGCCATTTGGATTCTGTTTTGCTTTGAAATATTCCAACGCGCTGGTCACGGCCTTCTCGCATTCAGGAGAGCCACCGTTTTCTTTCAGCTTTTGCAGGCGAACTTTGGGATCACATCGGCCTTTTATTGAGGGTGGTAGAAACACATGGCTCACCAAATTACAATTTCCCTTCGGCGGCCCAAACATATTGTCAGTACCAGGCTTTACACTCACAGGACCCCCAACCATCGGACTCGCCATATCGGACGGTTCCATCGCCTCAGTCGGCACATCCGGAAGCTTACACACCGGATCTGGATTCTTCGATACCACTCGAATCTTCGGCATCGTCTTGCTCATCGCAGCCTGTCTGTTCGCTCTCAATTGTTGTTTCAGATCCGAACTCGCCTCCACACCCTGCTTGCTCTTAAACTCTGGTATAGATTTAACTTCGGGTTCTGGCTTGGTGCTGGTCACGATCGCGATAAACAGTGCAATCAATCCTGCATGCACCAAGAGACTGAGCGCGAGTGATCCTCCGCCTGCTTTGCGCCAGTAGGTCATGAATGCATTATTCTTTGACGGCCTGCTGATCAGCGTTGGCGTCACTGGAGCAGCAAGCACTAAATCTGGTGCGACCGGAATCACCCCAGAAACTGCAAGCGCGCCCGATGGAATTGGGACACAAGTCGGCGAAAGGGACTGGATGACGATGGGTGCCGCTGGTCTGCCAGACTGATGCGATGAGTTGGGATCGGCATTCATGAGTTTATGAGGTTCGTGATCGAGACGTGCTGGGCTGATGGGCTTCACGCGCGGCCACTGTCTTTCTTGGAAAATTCAGCAGATAAAGTTTGGAGGGCACCGTCGTGCCGCCGCACTCCAAACAAACGGGCCGGAACTTTCGTTCCGGCCCGCGAAGCAATTACACAATGGTCAATAAAACACTCAACGACCGCGATCAAAGACGGAGACTTCCGCGCGATCACCCACCTTGAGATAGCGGTAGTAAACTTCCAGCATCAGGGTGCAGAGGGCGGTGGCCATAATATTATCACCACCAGAAGCGACTACGCCGCCCGCTGTCCAACTGCCGTCCTTGTTCTGGTTCTTCAATATCTCCGGCAGCGCGGTTTCATTCCAAAATTTCATCTCCACACCCCCGTTCTGGAAGAAGCATTGGGCATAATAATACCAGCCGTAGAGGCTGGGGGAGTGCCCGGCATGACTGCCTCCGCTTCCGATTTTCCAGGTGGGCGGGTCCTTTGTTAGAAAGTCGTAGGAAAATTTGAGTCCCTTCTTGATCAGCGCCGAGTCATTCGTGGCGAAGGTTTGCAGCCCCAGAATGCCCACGCCGGAGAGCTGCCACTGATTGTAGGCTCCACTGCCGGTATTGCCGAATCCACCGTCCTTGGTCTGCAATCCCTCAAGATTTTTTACGACTTTTTCAATGGCACCATGAAGACCGTCGATCTTCAAACCGGAGAGCTTAGCAGCTTTCAATGCCTGATACTGCCAGCCTGTCACCGAGATGTCATTGCCTGCCTTGTTGTAGGTGTAGCCCCAGCCTCCGCCGGGAGCCTGGCCCTCAATGATCAGCTTCACACCTTTCTCAAAGGCTTCCTTCACACCCGGCAACGATTTGGTGCCCAGTCTGGACAAGCTGTACATCTCACCCAGAGCGTAGGTGGCGATGCCGTGCTCGTAAGCGTAGTGGGGATTCGCTTTTGATGTCATCAACCCAGTGGGATTGGACTTCGAGACTTCAACCAGATACAGGATGCCCTTCATGATGTTGTCGCCGTAGAACGGCGAGTCCGGCGTCTCACAGCGGCCAAAGTAACACAAGAGCGCGAAGCCCGTCATTGCGGGTTGAAAGGCCTTGCCCCAGGAGCCATCGGGGTTCTGCTTGGACTTGAGATATTCCAGCGCGCTGCTCACTGCTTTCTCGCACTCGGGGCTGCCGCCGTTTTCTTTCAGTTTCCGAAGTCGCTCGACGGGACTGCAGCGGCTTTTCATGGAAGGAGGCAGACTGGTGAACCCTTTCTGGCCACCGATTCCCCGCCCGGTGCCGAATCCTCCGCCGGCACCGGCCGTCCCCATGCCACCACTCCCGCTCATCCCGCCCGTCGGGATCGCCATGTCAGGCACATCCACCGCATCAATTGGCACGTCGGGCAGCACAATCTGCGAAGTTGAACTCGCGCTCACCACCTTTCTCATCGGCGTCGACTTCTGCATTGTCGTGCGCTTTTTCTGCTGCACCTGATGTGCCAGCTGCGAACTCGCCTCCGCTCCCGCCTTGCTCCCACCACCCGGCAAGAAGTCCAACTTAACTTCTTGAGGAGGTATGCTCATGACAATCGTGACGAACAACGCAATCAACCCAACATGGATCAGCAGACTGATCATGAGCGATCCTCCGCCCACTTTGCGCCAGTAGGCGAGAAATGCGTTTGTCTTCGGCGGCTGGCCGATGACCACCGGTGGGGCTCCTTCCAGCACGCCCATTTCCACATGGGGTGCGGCATACACAGGCACTGCGGCTGACGCCACTGGAATCGCTCCCGAAGCAACCCGTGCCACTGGCGGAGCCACAGCCCCAGTGATGCTGGTCGGCGTCAGAGACTGAATGACAACGGGGGTCGATGCGGTGCCGGCTGGGCGTGGCTGGTTCGGATCGGCATTCATGAGATTTAAGTGGTTGGTGTTTAGAATGAGGTTGGCTCAAGGGCATCACGGGCCACCCCCGCATTTCTTGGAAATTTAAATATATTTATTTTCGCAGCGGTTTACGACTCATCATTACCCACAGTGAAGGTTACATTCTGCAGTTTTGCCTTGCCCAGGGCATTGAGGACATCGATCACGCGCTCATACTTCGCCTGTTCCTCCGTTTGCAGGGTGACCAGCACTTTCCCGCCGCGGTTCTCTGCATCTTTTTGCAGCTTGATCAAATCGCCGGTGAGTCGCGGCAACTTCTTGTCCGTCGGCGAATCAAACTCCTCGTCGTTCATGGTCACCATGCCGTCCTCGGTAATCACGATGGTAACTTCATCGAGCCCGGAAATATCAATATCACTGGCCTCCTTAGGCGTAGATCCAGGCAAGGCGGTCTTGAGTTCATGCTCGACCTTCACAGCTCCAGCCATGACCATGAAGAAAAGCATGATAACGAAGACCACGTCGATCATCGGCGCGATCTGGAAACCCATGTTGGGATTATCATCTTCCTTGATTTGTTTCATGGTGATTTATTGGTTGAGCGCGGAGAAGGCGATGTTTTCCAGTCCGGCCTGGCCGAGCACGCTCATGGCTTTTTGCACTTCGACGGCGGGCAGATTTCGATCTCCGCGAATGATGACCCGATAGCGGCCTGACTTGTCCGCTTCCTTATGGCGCTGAATGATGGCCACCAGATCTTCGATGGCGGGGTAATCAGTGCCTTCAAAGTTGAACTTGGCCTTTTTCTCAGTGGGCACCCATTTGACATTGAGTGCACCTTCACTGAGCCCCTGTTTCTTCTTTTTTTCTGCATCGGGGGCCAGCGGAAGTTTGATGTCCTTGTCAATGCGCAGCACTTCCGCCGAGGTGATGCTCATGAAAAAGATGAGCAGCACCAGCAACACGTCGATCATCGGAGCGATCTGGAACTCGGGTTCGCCGCTCTCGGAATTGCCGCCGCCGCCTGCCATGGTTCAGTGGGTGGATTAAGGGTTGTGATCTTCTGACTCGAAATGCTGTTAAGTGCTCAATGCCCGGTGGCAGCGGCCGCTGGGGCGACTTCCTCACCGACCCAGTTGGGGATGGCGGCGAAGAATTCTTCCTCTCCCACGTGGCAGTCTTTCAGGTGTTCGTAGGGCATCTTGCGGAAGAGGCTGACCGTGGCATCCGTCAGATAGTGCATCGTGGTCAGCAGCCGGTTGCGCAGCATGTAGAAGAAGAAGAACGCCGGAATGGCAATGAAGAGACCGGACGCGGTGGCGACCAGCACCTCCCCGATGGCGGCGGAAAGCGATCATCGGGGTGCAAACACCGAGCACGGAAAGGTAGTTGATGCGGGTCTGAATCTGGGAACTGACACGGTGGAGTTCACTGGCCATGGCTTCTTCCGTGGCCTGCTGGCCGTCGCCGACGAAGCTCAATGTGATCCGGCTGACATCGCAGAAGGGCGAGGGGTTGTTCTTGCAGAACTGGTAGGCGCCGACGTAATCGCCGAGACGGAACAAGTCGCGGGCTCCGGCCACATGAGCATCAGGCGCCAGACGTTTTTTAGAGCAGCGCAACCATGAATCCACGGTCAGCCAGATGAGGGCGACTGAACACACGCCGATGGGGATCATCACCCAGCCGCCATGTTTAATTTCATCCCACAAGCTGAGCGGCGCGGCGGCTGCTGCAGGCGCTTCGCCTTCGGGGGTTTGCGCTCTGAGCATGGGCGCTGTCATTTGCATGGCACCCATGACAAGAGTGCCACAGATCAGAAGCCGTCCGAGGCGGGCTTTCATTCCAGTGCTGAAGGAGTGGATGTGGGAGGTGTGCATGGTATCAGGATTTGGCTTTCTCATCGGGTTTCTTGGGGGAATCATTGCCGCTCTGCGGTGGTTTGTCAGGTTTATTATCACGACCGGTGTTCGCGAGAAATTCTTTTTTTGCAGTGTCGCCCACATCCGAGCCGGGATAGCTCTGGCTGATGCGTTCAAACATGGCCGCTGCGTCCTTGTAGCGCTCCATTTTCACCAGGCAGCGGGCGGCGCCCAGCTCCGCCTGCGGCACAATGGCGGTCTGGCTGCCATAAAAAACAGGCACCCGGAGATAGGAATCAAAGGCTTCAGTCCAGCGCTCTTTCTTGAAGTAAATATCACCGATGGTCATGGAGAGCTTCGCGCGCGCGCTGGTGTCATCCGTCTCTTCGCGCAGGGACTCGGCCTCAGTCAGGAACTTCTCCTGATCCGGAGTCGTCCGTCGTTCCAAGTTGAGCTTGATGATGCGCAGCGCGATCTTCTTATCATCGCCCCAGTTGATCCCATTAACCTCGGGCATGACTTTGTAGATGGCGTCAAAATCGCCCGACTGATCCAGAGCCTCGATCTGGGCAAAGACCAGTTCATTATAGGGGTTACCCTTGGTGCTCTTAAATTGACGGAAGTAATCCTTCCCCTGCTGGAGCACCGCCACGGCTTCCTTGGCCTTGCCCGCAGCCATCAAGTTGCGCGCGTTGACCAGCTCTTTCGGGTTCGACCATTCCATCAGCAAGATATCCGACAGCTCCACGCTGGCCTGGGCTTTGACGCCATTGCTCAAGGTGATGTTGCGGGTGATCTTTCCATCGGCCAGGTTCAGATCAGCGGCGGCGACGCGAGTGCCGTCCTTGAGCACGATGTTTTGCGCGCGAACCGGCGCGGCCGTGACCACGACAAGGAAAGCGAAAAGGAATGTAAGGCGGCGAAACATGATCGAGTAGGGTTAGTTGCCGATCTTGGTCAGAAGCGCCTGCGCCTCTTTGAACTCGGGCTGCTCCTGAAGATCGGGACGGGCCAGCATCTGACGCAGCATTTTGCTGTCGCTGATCTGGCTTTGCGCACAGTGCAGATGAGATTTGGCCAGCCAGTTTTTGTATTTTTGATGCGCGAGAATCACCCGCTGGTAGTAGGCGATGGCCTTGCCCCATGCCTTGCGTCTTTCTTCAATGAGCCCAAGATGATACAACGCGTTGGCCGTAGGCTCGCCCTTCCACTCACGAGTCGCGGCGATGGTCTTGTAGAGCTTCTCGGCTTCATCGAGCTTGCCCAATTCCAGCAGGGACTCAGCTTTGCCTAGTGTCGCTTCCAGCAGGCTGGAGCTTCCTTGAAACTTATCGATGGCCTCATTGAACAAGTCCAGTGCACCCTTGTAATTCTTCCTAGCAAACTCAATCCTGCCCAACCCCACCGGTGCCTTGTCACCAAAATCACTTTTGGAAAACGCCTCCCTGAGACGAGAGTAGTATTCAGATGCTTTTTCAAGGTCGCCTTTAGCAAAGAGCATGTCGCCGACCGTGGCCAGCAGCAGCGGGCTGAGTTCTTCCGGTTTCGCGGCATCGGGAATCACGGCAAGCAGGCTCTCGTATTTAGGCAGATCGCGCATCATGCGGGCCAGCAGAGCGCGGGCATAAAGCACGCGGGCCTGGGCAGTGCCGTTTGTGATGCTTTCTGATCCACCGGGGCCGGTGAGAAGCGTCTTAAGCCGCGCTTCGAGCTCTTCAAAGGTAAGAACGGGAGCGACGGGAGCAGGTGCGGGTGGCGGAGCCGTCTCTGTCTTGGCTTCCTCAGATGCAACCTTGGTATCTGCCGATGCAGGCTCCGCGGGTTTCTCTGAAGCTGGCGCTTTTTCAGTTGCTTCCTTTTCGGAAGCAGGTGGTGGCTCTGCGGGTTTTGGTGCCTCCGCAGGTTTTGCTGCTGCGCTGGAGGATTTAGGACGCTTCTTGGGCACGATCATGCCGACCAGCTGCTGGATGAGCATCTCAACTTGCTCGTTCTTCGGATTGCCAAGATTGGGCGCAATGTGATCAGCCATGAGCTTCTGCGCATCCTCGATTTTGCCCAAGCGGCGGTAAGCCGTGGCGATTTGAAAGATCGCCTTGAGTGCGTTGGGACCATCCTTTTCAGTTGAGTAATAGGTCTGCCACATATCGGCCAGTTGCTGCCACCTGCCCTCCGTCGTCAGGATGCCAGTCGCCGCATCAATGGCATATTCCCTCACGTCCGGCGTCTTGGCCTTGTCCACTGCCAACATGTAAGCCATCATCGCCTTGATGGTATAATTCTCCGTCGCCGTGCTCTGTAGTCCCCCGTAAAGGTCTCCCAGCAGCGACCAGACCTGGCCGATGTTGTCGTCGTTAGGATATTCTTCCGTGAGCTTCTCCAGCATCGCGCGGGCTTGGGACATATCCCCGCCCTTGTTGGTCATCACCTGCTGGTAGATGATGAACGCCAGCCGATACTGGACATCCACGATATAAAGGCCCTTCGGATTGGCAGCGATGTAATCACCAA
>JAIOQF010000188.1 GCA_021413535.1 Verrucomicrobiota bacterium | reverse complement strand
GAACTGGCCATGAGCCTCAAGGCGCGCGACCGGGAGCTCGACAAAGCGCACAAGGAACTGATTGAGCGTCTCACCCGGCGCATGGAAGAGGATGCATCGCGACTTCCGGACTATCTCGATCTCGTTTTCATTGCGCGCTATTTGGAACGCGCGGGCGATCATGCGGTGAACATCGGTGAAGACGCAGTCTACGCGCGGGCCGCGCGTGACATTCGTCACGAACGCACTGAAGGCTGACGCAATGCGTCGATCCTTCCTGCGGCATACGCTTCGAAGACGCGGCGGATTTCATCGCGAACCCGACGGAACACTGCCAGCTTTTCTTCGTCGGTGCCTGTGGCGTGGGCGGGATCGTCGAAGCCCCAGTGATGCCGGTTGATTTGTCCCGGAAATATCGGGCACGCTTGATCGGCGTTGCCGCAAACGGTGATGACTGTCTCCACGTATTGATTCAGGAACTCATCGAGATGCTTGGAGTGATGTCGCGAAATGTCGATGCCGATCTCCGCCATGACCGCAATCGCCAGCGGATGCACATAGCCTGCGGGCTTCGAGCCTGCGCTGGCCACTTGAAATTTTCCGTCGAGTGACGAGCGAAGAATGCCTTCTGCGAGGTGAGAGCGGCAGGAGTTGCCAGTGCAGAGGACGAGGATGAGCGGATGATCGTTCATTTGAAAAAACGGCTCCATCAATTGGCGCGAGCACAGCATTGCGGCTCGCGCACACAGATGCATGCTGGCACCGCGAGCAGTGCGCCGATCACTGGCGCGACGAGATACAACCAGAGATGTTCCAGATGACCGCTCACCAGCGCCGGTGCCAGCGAGCGCGCAGGAGGCAGCGTGGCTCCCAGTGTGGCATCAGCAGGAAAGAGAAATCTGAGGAGTCCGCTGGCGGTGAACGCACCGGCAAGTTGCGCGATAACGTAGCCCGGCACCGCAGTCCAGGCAAAGCGTCGAGCGACAGCAAAACCGATGGTCACTGCTGGGTTCAGGTGTGCTCCACTGACATCGCCAAAAGTGTGGATCATCGCCAGAACCACGAGTCCGAAGGTCAAAGCGACACCCGCGTGACCGATGGCACCGTGCGAGGCGTGGTCGATCACGATGGCTCCCGTGCCGGCGAACACTAGTGTGAAGGTGCCGAGGAATTCGGCATACAAAGCTTTCATCCGGCAACATGAAGTTGTTCGCGCGGCGTGCAACCAGTCCCTTATGGAGTTCTTGTCACTCGGATGGTGGAATTCGTAGCAGCCGACGTGAGGAGGCTCTGAATTTTCTCCATAGCCGACGCCGAACATCCATCTAGTGCCTCGTTACCTCGTCAACTACTCTTTCTTGAGCTTCACCACACGCGCGCCCAGAGCGCCTTGAGGTAGCGGCTCTCGGGGCAGTGCGACATTACCGGATGATCTGGTCCTGCGCCGGTGCGATCAAGAATTTGCAGCTTCCGTCCGTTGCGATGGGCCAGGCCGATAACAATATCCTCGAACTCCTCCACCGACATCAATCCCGAACAGGAGAACGTGGCAAATAATCCGCCGCGGGTCACGAGCGAGAGTGCGAGCTTGTTCAGATCATGATACTTTGCCCGGCCTTCTTCAAAGCCGTCGCGTGAGTGAATGAGTTTCGGCGGGTCGAGCACGACAGCTTCCCAAGTCTCGCCGTTCTTCTGCATCTGGCGCATCCAGGTGAAAGCATCGGCATGCACGAAGCTGACGCGTTGAATGTTGAGGTTGGCATTCTTCTTTGCCACCTCGATGGCCTTCTCGTCCAAGTCCACGCCGGTTACTTCATCGGCGCCGCCGGCCTTGGCGGAAACGGCGAAGCCGCCGGTGTAACAACAGAGGTCGAGCACCTTCAGTCCCTTGGTCCAGCGGGCGAACTGCGCGCGATTGTCGCGCTGATCGCAGAAGAAGCCGGTCTTGTGCCCGCTCTCGAAATTCACATTGAAGCGCACGCCATTTTCCTGGATGCGCACGCTGGCGACCTCGGATGATAGTCTGGCGCGAACTTCATCGATGCTGCGCTGCATGACGCGCTCGGCATCCGCCGCGCGCTCATCGAAACTCAATACAGTCTGTTGCGTGCCCAGTTTCTCATGGAGCAGCGGGAGCCAGGATTCGATGCGCTGCCAGGCGGCGAGAGTGGTGATTTCCACCGAGAGCACATCGGCAAATTTGTCCACCATGAGGCCGGGTATGCCGTCGGCATCACTGTGCACCACACGGAAGGCGTCGGTCGTTTCTGGAAGGCGCAGTGTTTCTGTGCGGAGCTTCACAGCACTCAAGAGCATTTTCTCCAAGTGATCTTCCGCGAGCGATTCCGCGCCGTGTTGGATGATGCGCAAGGGCACACGCGCATGAGGATTGTAAAAGCCGTGGCCGAAGGGCTGGCCGTCGCGATCCATTACGGTGACCAAATCACCCGCAGCCGCGTCCGCGGCGCCGATCATGTTCGGGAAGAAGTTTGGATGGAAATTAAAATATTTGAGCTGCACCCATGGCCGAGGCCAGGAGTCGCTGCCATCGGGCATGCGGCGATCACGCGGCCCAGCACTGCGTTTGGAAAACGAGGGTCGACGAGGCAGCAGACTCAGGGCTTGGCGGGCACGAGTTCCGAGGTGTTGATGTGGTCGATGAACTGCCGCAGACGGCCGAACTCGCGACGCTTGAGCGTGCCGACCAGACGCGGCAGATGGAAAATGCCCTCTTCGTTCGCTTCTTCCGGCAGCGCGTTATTTTGCACGATGCACCCTTCTTTGACCAGATCAGCAAATTCCGTGTTGAGCTTCTCAACCGCCGCCGTGGTGAGTTTGCGTTTGATGCGAAAGACCATTTTCTCGCGCACGTTGCGATAAGAATGGAAGACTTTGTAGAAGGTCGTGATGTGATGCACCGCGTCCTCGATATTTTCCGTCCGATGCAGCAGATGGAGATCTTCCGCCGCAATTAAGCCGCGGGCCAGCAGGTGCTCGCGGATGAAAGCGAGAAAAGTGGACCAATAATTTCCACCAGGAACGTCGATAAGAACTAACGGCAGGATGCTGGCCTTGCCGGTCTGGATCAGCGTCATAGCCTCGAACAGTTCATCCAGCGTGCCGAAACCGCCGGGGAACATCACGAAGGCGTCCGCTTCCTTCACGAAGGAAAGTTTGCGGGTGAAGAAATAATTGAAGGTGATGAGTTTGGAGTCGCCCAGGATGGCGTCGTTCGCCTGCTGCTCGAAGGGCAGCTTGATGTTCAATCCGAAACTGTTCTCTCTGCCTGCGCCGTGTTGCGCCGCGCCCATGATGCCGTCGCCGGCACCGGTGATGACCATGAAATTCTCCCGCACCATGAGCCGGGCAAACTTTTCTGCCGCCTCGTATTCCGGCGCGGTCGGATGAGTGCGGGCCGATCCGAACACGGTTACTTTGCGCACGTGCCGCCAGGGATGGAAAACTTTGTTGGCATAGCGCATCTCCCGCAGCGCCCGGTGCAGCATTTTCAAGTCGCCCAAGCCCGTGCTGTCACTGCCAATTTTGAGGCTGGTCATCAGCAAGCCGGCCACCAGATCGCGCGACCGCGCATCGGGCGTCCATTCATCCGCCAGTTCCCGCAGCCGCCGGTCCAGCGCCTTGTCGCCGGTGGTGCCCGATGGCTTTTCCGCGAGCGCGAAGATGCCGCCGGCGGTGAAATCTTTTTCGGCGGAAGGAGTCAACTCGGTCGGGACAGGGTCAGGCATGGGGGCTAAGGCGGCGGGAAGCATCGCATCCGTCACGCCGGTATGCGAGAGCTTTTTGCTGGTGTGACTGCTGCCTGTAACTTTTTAAGTCTGGACAGAATAACGCTGCTTTTTTACAGCCATTGTGCGATCAATTTGACGAGATTAGATCGAATGGCGTCAAAGTAAGCTTTCTCGATGAGTTCACGAGTATCTTTTGTTTCGGAATATTTTTTTTGAATCCACTTTTCCAGGTTTTCTGCGTAGGCTACGCGAAACTGATCCTCTGCTTGTTCAGATCTTCCAAATTCAGCACTAAATTTGTCACTGCGATTATGAAACCTTGTATCAGGATCATCCAATGAGCAATTCTCGGGTGAAAGGTATGGATGATCTTTGAGGTCTCTGCCTGATTCGGCTGCAGTGAGCTTGAGTCCACCAATGACCGAAAATGTGGTGAGAAAGGTTCGTTTATTCATGGTTTTGATCGAATGAAAGTAATGTGAAAGCAGTGTTCACATTCAGACAAATTCATTTTTTCGATGATCCATCTGTGACTGGCCCGCAAGTTGTGGCCGCTGTGTTGTGCAGCAATTACCCGCCAACTACTTCCGGTAATCTGACCCCGTTTTACTGTTGCGCACGGATGCGGTCCAGTTATCAAGAGTCTGACTCATCCTGGTGACTATCTCCGGCTTTTCACTGGACAGATCTTTCATTTCGCCAAGATCATTGGTCAAATCATAGAGTTGCTTGCCTTCACCGCTCACGACCAGCTTGTAGCGGTTGTCAGACAAGGCTGTCGCATTTCCAGTCATGAAACCAATCGGACTCGGACGTTCCGTCATCTTTCCCGCCAACAAGGGCAGCAGGCTGATGCCATCGATGGGCTGCGGTTTATCTTTTGGCATCGCAATTCCAGCGGCTTCAAGAATGGTTGGATAGAAATCGCTGGTCACGACCGGGATGGAAGTGTGCCCGGGCTTCACGCGCCCCGGCCATTCGCAGATGCCGGGCACCCGGATTCCACCCTCGTAAATGCCGCTCTTGCCGCCTTTCAAAGGCTTGTTCTCGCCGGGCCGGCCATTGTCTGAGTTGAACCAGAGCATGGTGTTGCTGGCCAGACCGCGCTCCTGCAGTCCTTTTCGTAGCGCGCCCATCGCCCGGTCCACGCCCGCGATTTCGCCCAATTCAGCGTTGCCACCGGCTGCCTCCAAATCTGCCGGCAGGGGTTTATGCGGCACATGCGGGTTGCCGAACCAAATGACCGCAAAGAACGGCTGGGCCGATTTCACCTTTTGGAGGCTGTCGAGCCATTTCAGCGCTTCCGCCACGATTACATCCGATCCATCACCCTTCGTGGCCACCGGAGTTCCACCGCGACTGAATGTCCAGTTGGCCTCAAAGAAATTGGAGACGGAAAACCATGTTTGGAAACCGAACGCACCGGGATTCAAGGGATCATCCTGTGCGATGGGTTTTCCCGGACCGCTCACCCCATTGAGATGCCACTTGCCAAAGTGACCCGTCTGATAACCGGCCGCGCTGAGTGCTTGGGCAATGGTCTTTTCCTCCAATTTCAACGGCCTGCCAGGATCAATCACTCCGTAACGGAAGGGGTGGCGTCCAGTCAGACAGCTGCCACGCGTTGGCGAGCAGACGGGCGCGGCTGCATAAAATCTGTCGAAGCGCAGACCGGCCGCCGCCATCTGATCCAGCTCTGGCGTCTTGAACTTGCCGTTCACCAGCCTTCCTTGTTCGTTGTAACTCACATCCGTCCAGCCCTGGTCATCGGTCATGCAGAGAATGAAATTCGGCCGGCCGGCCTTTGTTTCCTGAGCGATGAGCGGAGCCGCATCAGCCGCTATCAAAACGGCGCACATCGTGGCAATTTTCAAA
>JAIOQF010000187.1 GCA_021413535.1 Verrucomicrobiota bacterium | reverse complement strand
GCGGGTGATCTTCGACGCGTTGCTCCACGGTCGAGCCCATGCCCGCGAACAACTCGAAGCCGAGTTCCGCCCGATCCTTCTCACCAGCACCACAGGACGCAGCAGTGAGCCAGTTCCATTCCTTTATACGAAGCACGATCTTGCGAACCTTGAAATCACGGGTCGCCGATTGATGGAAGTCGGCCGCTCCGATCACGCCTACCGGCATGTGAATCTGTTTCCCTATGCACCGCATCTTGGCTTCTGGCAGGCGCACTATGCCGGGCTTGGCTTCGGCACTTTCATGCTCTCCACCGGTGGCGGGAAATCGCTCGGAACCGATGGCAACATCACCATGATCGAGCGCACGCGTCCGGATGTCATCATTGGCATGCCCACCTTCATCTATCACATCCTGCAACAGGCCGTCGCAGAGAAACGCGAATGGCCCGACATCAAGCGAGTGGTTCTCGGCGGAGAAAAAGTTCCTCCCGGACTCCGCAGCAAACTCCGCGCGCTCTGTTCGCAACTAGGTTCGCTCGGCGTCCATATCATCAGCACCTACGCCTTTACCGAGGCCAAAATGGCCTTCCCCGAATGCCCCACCATGCCGCACGAAGGCGCCAGCGGCTTTCATATATCTCCCGACCTCGCGTTGGTCGAGATCATCAATCCCCTAACGGGAGACCCCGTGCCCCCGGGCGCGCCTGGCGAGATTGTATTCACACCTCTCGACGCCCGCGGCACGGTGGTCTTACGCTATCGCACCGGAGACCTCGCGGAGGGCGGACTCACCTGGGAAGCCTGTCCGCATTGCGGTCGGCGTTGTCCACGGCTGATCGGACCCATCGCGCGTGTCAGCGAGCGGCGCGTGCTTAACCTCGACAAGCTCAAGGGAACCCTGGTGGATTTCAATGTGCTGGAGCATCTACTCGATGATCAGAAAAATGTCACTGCATGGCAAGTCGAACTGCGCAAACGTCACGATGATCCGCTGGAAACTGACGAAGTGCTTCTCCACATCACTGGCGAGCCTGGAATCAGTGAGGGCTTGATCCGCGAACATATCGCACGTCGGTTCCATGAGGCCACCGAACTGAGACCCAATGCGATCTTCTTCCATTCGCTGCCGGAAATGCGTGAGCGACTTGGCATCGGACGCTTGCTCAAGGAAGAAAAAATTGCCGATCATCGCGCAAAAATTGCCCAACCCTCAACGCCCGCCTCAGTGTCCAACCCTGAACAACCCGCACTCGCATGAACTCGAAAGAACACTTAGTAATCGTCGCTGGCGTTCGCACTCCGTTCTGTCGTTCCGGCACCGCGCTCGCCGACCTTGATGCCGTCGAATTAGGGCGCGCGGCGGTCACTGGCCTACTGGTCAAAACCGGCCTTGATCCCGCGTTGATAGACGAAACTATTTTTGGTTGTGTCGCCCAACCGGCCAACGCACCGAACATCGCCCGCATCATTGCACTGCGCTCCGGAATCCCCAAGGAGCGTCCCGCCATGACCGTGCAACGCAACTGCGCCTCCGGACTTCAAGCGATGACCACCGCGTTTGAAAAACTCTCTGCGGGCCAGGGCGAAGTATTCTTGGTCGGCGGTGTGGAAAGCATGTCGCAGATGCCGTTTCAGTTCCGGCATGAGGCCGCGCTGAAATTCGCGATGCTCTCCCGCGCCCGCGGCATGTTCTCAAAAGCCAGGGCGCTTTCTGCCTTCCGTTTGCAGGATCTGATGCCAGTGATCACTCTCAAGCTCGGTCTGACCGATCCCGTGGCGGCGCTCAACATGGGGGAAACGGCAGAACTGCTGGCCCGCGAATATCGAATCCCGCGCGAGGCTCAGGATGCCTTCGCCGTGCGCTCCCATCTGTTGGCCATGGGAAGTCGCGCCGCCCTCGCGGAGGAAATCACCCCGGTCTACACCACGGGCCGGAAAGTGCAGGCCATCACCGAGGACAATGGAGTGCGCGCCGATTCGTCACTGGAAAAACTGGCACGGCTGCAACCGATTTTCGATCCGCTCATGGGCAGCGTCACCGCCGGCAATTCGTCACAAGTGAGCGATGGTGCAGTCGCGTTGCTCGTTTGCGGCGAGCGCAGAGCGGCGGCGCTCGGTCTCGAACCCTTGGGCCGTCTAGTCAGTCAAGCGTGGACCGGCTGCGATCCGGCGCGCATGGGACTTGGCCCCGTCACCGCCATCGCTGAAACATTGCGCGCCGCAATTTGGAAGCTCGATGATGCCGACATCGTGGAGATCAATGAAGCCTTCGCCGCACAAGTGCTCGCCGTATTGAAATGCCTCAAGGATCCCGCGAGCGCCCGGCGCGCAGGATTGGACGGCCCTCTGGGCGAACTGGATCACGCGCGGCTCAATCCGCAGGGCGGTTCGATCGCACTCGGTCATCCAGTCGGCGCCAGCGGCGCGCGCCTCGTGCTCAGTGCGCTGCTCCAGCTCCGGAAAAATAAGCAACGACGCGCCGTGGTTTCGCTTTGCATCGGCGGCGGCCAGGGCGGCGCGGTGTGTCTGGAAACCTTGTAATAAATTTTACCATGAATACCATCATCCTCGATCCCACGGAAAACCCAGCGGAAGATTCATTCGTTCCCTGGTCACCGCGCCAGCATGTGCCGCACAGCGCGCACCGCTGTTTCTACAAGGAGATCGACACCGA
>JAIOQF010000186.1 GCA_021413535.1 Verrucomicrobiota bacterium | reverse complement strand
GTTCGAGCCGCGCAGTGTGGTTGGGCTTGATGATGGAGAAGCGGCCTGCGCCCTGTCCGGCGAAGGGACTGCTGCTGAAGGCAAACTCGGGATCCATCAGGTAGTAGTTCACGGTGACTTCCTTCAAGTTCTTCCAGGTGATATTCAGCATCTGCTTCTCGATCTTGAAATCAAAGGTCGGCTCCGTGGCCGCGAGCGCAGCCTGCGCTTTTTCGCGATCGGGCTTTTCATTTTCCTTTGCACCCTTGCCTTCGATCTCGTCGATCTGCGATGAAACTTCCGCGAACAGATCGCGCCAGCGGGTCACGGGCTCCGCAGATCGCTGGCTGGCGATGCCGCGCGCTTCGGCGAGATTGCCTTCATAGAAGGCCGCGTAGCATTTGAGGTAGTCATGCTGGATTTTCACCGGCAGATCCGCCGCATTGACCTGATGGAAGCGCGCCAACCCCTCGTCCACGCGGTCCTGAAGGAAAAGATGGTAAGTCACGCTCATGTTGTCGATCGCATCCAGCGCGGGCTTGTGGGCCAGAATGTTCATGAGCGACAAATACTGCGTGCGCTGCTCCGGCGTGGCGATGCGCCGCTCGCTGCCCATGCGGTGTGCGCGCTGGTTCACCAGCGGTGAATACTCCAGATGCTCGTAGCTGCGGCGCTCGATCGGATCGATGCTGACCAGTCTGGATTCCAGCCACGAGCCGCAGCGCGCGATGAAATCATTCCGGTAACGCAGGAATTCCCGGATCGGAGCGGGTTCGTTATGCATCACACCATAGCTGTAAAGCGTGGCGTCGTAGTGATGCCGCTGCTCGAGCAGAGTGATCATCTTGCGGAAGAAGCCCACGTCCTTGCGGCAACGCCAGGCGATGCGCTCCAGATTGAGCCGCTCGATGTTGTTTTGCTCAAGGAACGAGAGCGCCTCGGCATCGGTGCCGTATTGCGAGATGTAATCCCACGAGGCTTTGTCCACTTCGGTGAGCTTGTTCACGACATTGAACGTGAAGGCCGCTGCTGCTGCTGCTGCCGTGCCGTGCACGCTGGTGTTTACGGGATAATGCGTGAACTTCAGTCCGCCTGCGCCCGGCTGCGGGAAGTAGAAGTAATATTCAAAGGTCCGCGTCGTGTAAGGCTCCAGCATCACATGCTGGCTGAAGGTGACGCGGCTCCTCATCACGGGCAATGCGCCCTGGGGAATCTGGAGCAGCAGGTCGAGATCAGCCGGCGCGCTGGAGGGATTCGTGACCACAATGTTCGCGCCATAGACCGCACCGCTGAGGAATTCCGTGGTAACGTATTTATCGAACTTCAAATTTCCTTCCATGCGGTAGCGGTCGCCATGACGGAAGAAGGACTGGCTGACCAGAAGCTGCTGGGCCTGCGCGGCGGGTGCGGCGGAAGGAAGGATTTCCTTATGGTAGATCACGACCGGCCCGCCGGCGGTGATGGTCATGCGGCCCTCAGTGACTTTCGATCCGTGCTTCGGCGCTTCAAACGGCAGGTCGAGCACGCCGAGGGCGAGCATGATCTCCGCAAAGCTGTGATGGGCCTCCGCCAGATGCGAGGAGACGAAAGCACCCTTGCCATCCCATTCCGCGAGATCGCGCCAGAAGGCATTCACCGCGATGAGTTCCGCCCCCTGCTGCGCCAGCGGCAGATGCCAGTAGTTGTTTTCCGCCCATTCTTTGACCGGTCCAAGCTGCCGGTAGTAGGCGCGAATCTGCGCCCGAAACGCATCCACCTGCTCGGCATCGGCGGCGAGATCACCGAGCATATCCATTTCATTGTTGTCTCTCTTCAAGCCTTCCAATTCTTTATACTTAGATTCCCTGCCTCTTTCAAGCCTGTCTTTGCCCAACTGTTTTTTGGCTTCTTCCTGCCGACTGTAGAAATGATCTGCCGCAGATTTCTCATCAGCCACAGACTCAGACAAGCTAAACGCGACTGCACGAGGAGCGGATGCGGCTCCCATGGCTGGAGCGGGAGCATCTGCCGCCCTGAGCTTCCTTTTTTCGTGCACGAGGAATCCAGCGCCGCCAGCGGTTTCATCACCGTAGCCGCTCATGCCGCCAATCGAGCCACTAATATTAATATCCAGCGCCCGGCCACGCAGCGCGGTTTCAAAGAGACGATCCTCCTCCGCGTAGTTGGGCGGAATGAGTTCCCAAAGCTCGCGCAGATGACGCGCGGCGTTTTTCGCTTCCTCTGGGAGACGACGTCCCAGCAGGGCGCGCTCTGCGGCATTCAGCCTGGAGTAACGCCAAGGTTCCAGATGACGGTGCAAGTCCAGGCCGAGCAGATATTCATCAAGGAAGGTCTTGTCCTTCTTGTTCGCC
>JAIOQF010000185.1 GCA_021413535.1 Verrucomicrobiota bacterium | reverse complement strand
GCGGCGTGCGCTTCATCGTCGATGAGCAAAGCCTGCCGATGCTGGACAATTCCTGCATTGATTACTCCGATTCGCTCTCCGACGCCGGCTTCAAGGTGGTCAATCCGAATGCCGCGCGCAGTTGCGGCTGCGGCACTTCCTTTGAGCCTGGGCCGGTCTAACCTGCTGCGGAAACAATCTCAAAAATCATTTTTCAAAGCGCGTTTTATCCACTAAATAGGCTGCTCAAGAATTCAGCTGACTTCCGGTATTTTATGCGCTCCCAGTTTTTAAATGACGGCTCCGATTTTCGCTCACGCAGCGGCGGACAGTTTGCGCGGGAACGTCGCAGTAATGGCATGTTCTGGTGGACCATTTTCATCACCATGCTCCTCGGCGTTGCGACCTTCTCCTGGATTTTCAGCATTATGGTTTTCAAGTATCCCGAGAAGCCGTTTAATTACAGTCTCCTGGCCCGCCTGAAAAAGCTGGAGCCGCTGTCCGAGTTCGATCCGCTCACCGTGCCCCATGGCGAATTCCGCACTGCGAAGGAGATGCTGAAATACAGTGACCTCAACCTGGAGCAGCTTCGCGTGAAAAACTCGCTGCTCAAGCGAGCCTACATTCTCAATTACAAGGAGGAGAATCCCGAATACATCAAGGGCACTTTCATCGTGCTTCATTCCCGGCCGCTCACCGCATCCGATGTCATGCCTCAAGGCTGGGTGGCGCGCGCTCTCTCCGTCGATATCGAAGATGTGGAAGTGGAGATTCTTCTGCCCGGCGCTGATTCAGCGAAAGCTCCCTACGAAGACGGGCAGACGATTGTTTTCGACAACAAGACCACCTTCGCCGCCGTGGTGAATCTTGATCGCAAAACGGGCAAGGGCACCGACGGCATCTGCGCCACGGTCGTGCCCATCGTTTATGGCGATCATCTGCACAGCGGCGATGCCAAGATCGCGCTCGAAGCGCCTGACAAGCTCAACATGGATTCGCACTGGCCGTTGACGGAGCCGGTGAGCATACCCGCTGCAAAAGTGGCCGCACAAGATCAGTAGTCGGGGTGAAAGCCGCACGACCCCCGGTCGACAGAAGTTTTTCTGTCAGACAGATACTTGGCAGATTTAGCGAGAGTTCTTGATTTTACCCGTGGCCACGCCACGCTTTGCTACTAGCCGTGCGTTACGCAATTTTCGGAGACATTCACGCCAATCTGGAAGCCCTCACGACCGTGATCGAGGACTCCCAAGTTCAGCGTTGCAACAGCTATGTCTGCCTGGGAGATGTAGTCGGTTACAACGCGAATCCCAGTGAATGCCTGGAGCAAGTCCGCGCCATGGACTGCCCGATTGTGAAGGGTAACCACGACGACGAGGCCTCGCAAGAACGCTCGCTGGAAGATCTCAATCCGCTGGCAGAGAGCGCGCTGCTCTGGACGCGGAAACAGTTGAGCGAAGATCAGAAGCAATGGTTGCGTGATCTCAAGATGGTGCGCCAGGTGCGTGATTTCACCATTGTTCATGCCACGCTCGATTCCCCGGCCAGCTGGGCCTACGTCAGCAATCGCTTCGATGCCATGGCCAGTTTCAGCTACCAGTTCACCCAGCTTTGTTTCTACGGACACACGCACACACCGCGCATCTATGAGAAAAGTGACACCGTGCAATGCCTGCGCGAGACTGAAGTCAATATCCGCCGGGGTGTGAAATACTTTATTAATATCGGCAGCGTCGGGCAGCCTCGCGATGGCGACTGGCGCGCCGCTTACGCCATCTACGATTCCGACAACCAGTCCGTGGTCATTCGCAGGCTCGAATACGATCTGCGCACCACCCAGCAGAAAATTCGCGATGCCGGTTTGCCGGGCGTCCTGGCCGAACGACTTGCCCTCGGAAGATGAGCGGATTATCTGGAGTGGACTTGGCCCGATTCGGCTCGGCGCTGATTCTCAAGCCCAGTTCCATGGGTGACATCGTCCTCACGCTTCCCGCCGTGAGCTGTATCAAGCGTAGCTACCCGCATTTGCAGCTGCGCTGGCTCTGCAATGAGGAATGGATGCCGCTGCTCGAAGGCAATTCACATCTCGCCGGTGTAATACCTTTTCCGCGCAGACAGTTTCGCGGACCACTGGCGCTTCCCGCACTGATTCGCTGGATCTACAAGTTCAACCGGCTGCCGCGCGAGCAGCCAGAGATCGGACTGGATTTTCAGGGCTTGCTCCGCAGTGCTCTGCTCGGCGTGATGCGAGGCGCGCGACCGTTGATGGGTCTTTCCGACGCTCGGGAAGGAGCAAATTTATTTCATAAACATGTAGTCAATCTCCAGCCGGGAATTCACGCAGTAGACCGTTATCTGGAAATGGCACGGGAACTTGGTGCCGCCGTCGATGATGAAGCGGCGCTGGAATGGCCGCTGCCCGAGGGTGTTCCGCCTGCGGGTGAGATGCCGGATCGCTTCATTTTGCTGCATCCATTTTCGCGTGGTGCAGGGAAGTCGCTTGATCAAGATTCGCTTCAAGCGCTGTGCGATTCACTGGCGCCAAACAAGGTGATTCTCGCCGGTCGCGTTTCAGATGCATCAAGTATCACGGGTTCGCATGTGCAATCGCTGTTGAACGCGACCAGCATTGCCCAGCTCATCTGGCTGCTCCGACGCGCGTGCGCCATCGTCAGCGTGGACAGCGGTCCCATGCACATCGCCGCCGCCCTGCAGCCCGCGCGCACCCTTGGAATTCACACCTGGAGCGATCCTCGATGTGTCGGCCCTTATGACCAGCGCGCCCGGGTTTGGAAAGCAGGACGCATCGCGCATCGTGGAGATTTTTCTGATGCGGAGTCGCTGTCCGCATCAAGTTTTGCTGCGAGCGATGCGCGCAGGCTCGCGGACACAGTTCTGCAAATCGCGGCCTCTTGAATTCAAGCTGCGGATTTTATGAAATTCAACCGTTCCCGGATTCATCATCTGACGCGTGACACAGGATTTCTCTGGCGTGTCTGCGGAGGGATCATCGCCGCAGGATTGGTTGTCGCTGGCATCATTCAATTGGTGCGACCGGATGTCGGAAGGAGCAGTGGGGTGCTGGCTATGCCGCTGGCGCTGCTGGCGGCTGGTATATGGTATGTTCTTATCGTCCATACTGGCAGCGGGGAGCGCTGGCGCTGGATTCGTTATCTTTCTCCCGTGATTGCCGGTGTGATGAGCGTGTGGCTGCTGCAAAGCTGGAAAGAGGCGCAGCCATACGGAATCAACGGCGATGACCAGAGGACGATGGGGCATGAAATTATTCAGTGGGTCATGTATGTCGGAGTGCCGGAGGAATCGGTCAAACTTGCGCTGTTTGCCGTGTTCCTGCCCTTGTTGCTGCGCCAGGGTTCTGCATCCAAGGCGGCGCTCACTGCGGGTTGCGTGGGGCTTGGATTCGCCTTTGAAGAAAATCTTGGCTACTACTCTAATGGAGGCGGGCAGGTGGTGATCGGGCGCTTGATCACGGCAAATTTTCTGCACGTCACGTTGACCGGGGTGGCGGGCAGTGCGCTCTACCAAATGGTGCGTTCGCGTTTTCACCGGGCGACGGAGTTTATCGTGGCATTTCTCGGCGTATGCGTCGCGCATGGAGTTTACGATTTTGCCACGACATCCAGTGCACATACGCTCGGGATCGAACTGGCTGGCACCATCGTGCTTGCGGTCATGGCGCGGATTTATCTCGACTTGCTCAAGCCGGATGACGGCGAGTTGCGCCGGCGAACAGTTTCTACCACATCCGTTTTCTGCACCGGCTGCGCCTTGCTGATTGCGTGCACGATCATGGTAACCGTGTGGCAGGAGAATTCCATGAAGGGCGCGTCAGCAGCACTCAAGAGCGTCATCGCTGTTTTCCCCGTGGCGCTGATTTATATTCGCGAGTTTCGCGAACTTTGATCAATCTGTTCCTGCGCTGGCGAATCGCTTCACTAGATTTGGCGCGAAACGTTTGAGTTCATTCCACGGCGGAAGCCAGGTGGCGGATGGCTTGGTCTTTCTGCCGTCTGTGACGGCCTCGCGCACCATGCGGGAGAACATCTCGACCAGCAGACTTTCCTCTGCGGAAACATCTTTGAGATTGTTGAACAGTGTTTCGTGGGTGTAGCGCTTGAGCAAGGCGCGCGCGGTTTGCCGATAAGCGTCAGGCAGCCGGCGCAGCTTGTCAGATTCCGCCGCGAAACCCAGTTCGTCCCAAAGGCGCGAGAGCAAAGCGCGCGTCACTTCACGCGCCATGCGCATCAATCCCGATTTCGCATCCTCCCGACCAGAGATGGGATCCACGCCGATGTGCTGATGCTTGTGTTCGAAGTTGCCGCCCAGATCCACCTGGCAGACGCGCTGCGAAGGTGCCACACGAAAGACATCGCAGAGCATTCTGATCTCCAGCCCCCAGTCGGAGGATACGCCCATTTTCGAAAGAAAACTCGCGTCAGCGGCGAATTCGCCAGACAACGGATAACGGAACATCGCGAGATAGCTTAGCAACGGGGTAAATCCGAAAAGTTCTCGCAATGCCTGGAGCAGCGGGAACACCAGCAGCCGCGTCACCCGGCCATACATGCGCTCGCGCACCCGGCCATAATAACTCTTGGCGAACACATAGTTCATGTCGGGATGAGCCACCGGCAGGCAGAGCCGCCAGAGCATTTCGCGTTCGTAGTTCACGATGTCGCTGTCATGGCAGGCGATGACGCCGCGATGTCCGCCCGCCAGCAGATGAGCGATGCCCATCCAGACATTCGCGCCCTTGCCGTGAGTGTGCTGACAGCCGGTAAGCGCATCCACTTCCAGATGCAGCGCATCCAGCTGCGGGCCGTCGTTCCACAAGATCGTGTGCTCCACGCCATTGAGCCGTGATTTGAAAAACCGCAGCGCCCGCCGGTGCTGGGCTGCGCTCATGCCGTTCATGCTGATGACGACATTTTTTATATACGGCGCATCCGCCAGTTGTCCCAGCATCCGGGGGAA
>JAIOQF010000184.1 GCA_021413535.1 Verrucomicrobiota bacterium | reverse complement strand
CACAAATTCATGGTTCTCGGCCCCCAATACCACGGGCGTTTTCACGAAGGCATGTTTCAAGTCGTAGTCCTTGATGTAAACGAAACGACTGGCCACATCGCCTTGCACCGCTGCCCGCGGGATGGCCATCACGTCTTCGATGGAGCCGACCACGATGTTGAACTCCGCGCGCATGGCGGGTCGGAGGAATTTTTCTGGATTCGCTACATGAAAAGCGGCATCGATGGTGCCGCTCTCGCCATCTGCATATGCACCGAGGTGGGCCAGTTCCGCTTCGAATACTTTGTCAGGAAAGCCCGGAACGCGGATGTGCGCCTTGAGTCCATTTTTTAATTTGGACGCGAGATGCTCCGGCACTCGCGCCGAGGCTTCGACGATGCTTAAATCCACGATCTCAATGAGCGACTGATCCGGCGATATTGGCTGGCCGACGGCGATGTCCACCTTGGCGATGAGGCCGGACATCGGAGCGACGAGCGTGATGGTAGGCGGTGGATCACCGGGCTGGCGGCTTTCGATTCTAACCAGTTCGTCGCCTTGCTTCACCTCTTGATCGGGAAGCGCCAATACGGAGATCACACGACCGGGAATGCGGCTGCTGACCACGGCGCGTTTGCCATGCGCGACTTCGATTCGGCCCAAGGCGAACACTGTTTCTTCAAACAGCGTCTCTTCGGCCTCCACAGTTTTGATGTCGAGATTTTTGACGCTCGTTTCGTCGAGAATGACAGTGCTCTGCTGTCGACCTGTATCGGCAGCTAAGGTCAGGTATGCCAGGCAGAAGCTCGGAATAAAGACGCGTAGATTCATGATGTGAAGCGGCAGGGTTAAAGGTTTACGCCTGCCATTTTCAGCAAACGCATGGTCAGCGCATAGAGCGCGATGGTCAGGATGATGCCCGCGATGAGCGCAGGCCAGAAGCCGCCGAACTTTTGAATGAACCAGGGCATGAGAAGAAACATCGGCAGGGTGGGCAGCACGAACCAGAAAGTTCCCCAGGCATGACGCCCGATGAGTCCTGCGTCTTTGGTTTCGGCATACAACCAGATGAATGCCAGAAGCGACATCAACGGGAGTGAATGCACGATGCTGGCGACGGCGTTGTTGCGTTTCGCGATCTCGGAAATGGCGACAATGATGGTGCCGCTGAGCAGGGCTTTGATGACGAGGTAAATCATGGATGTGATTGGGGTGGAATGGTTTTTGCAGCAGGCGCATGCTGGCCGGTGGCGGCCTCGTAGCGAATGCGAGCCAGATGGAAATCTCGCACGGCATCGATCACCGCAGATTCGAGTTGCAGACGCTGCTCGCGGGCACGCAGCACAGTGAGCAGATCGGTCTGACCCGTCTGGTAAGCTTTCTCCAGACGTTCGGTTTGTTGCAGCACCAGCGGGAGAAGTTTCTCCTTGGTCTCGGTGGCGAGTTTCACGTTGGCTTCCATTTCAGCACGTGCGGCGGCGGCTTCGTTCGTGATGTCAGCCACAAGAGCCTTGGTCTCCAGGATCGCCCGCTGAGCCGCGGCGGATTTCTCCGCGATCTCACCCTGATTTTTATTCCAGAAGGGCAGGGGGATGGAAACTTTAAGTCCGAAGAAGCCGGTGTTCTCCAGACCGTTCGGTGCGTCTTCCATGCGCTCGCCTTCCCATACGATGCCAGCGCTGATGTCTTCCCACTTCTTTGATTTCGCGAGGTCGATTCCGCTTCGCGCAGCGGATTCATTGACGAGAGCCAGTTGGTAGTCGGCTCGTCGCTCCCATGTGCCGCGTGCGGGCATCGTGGTGGCTGGCAGATCACCGATGATTGAGAGCGAGTCGTCGGCAGCCACGCCGAGCTTGGGCTTCAGTTCGCCGATCAAACTGACGCGTGCTGTTTCAAGTTTGTTGCCCTCGAGCAGCAGGCGCTGACTGTCAACCTGCGCCTGCGCTGCATCCAGCGCCGAGATTTCTCCTGCCGCCGCTCGGCCTTCGGCGAAGCTGGAGAGCTTTTGAGCCAGTTCCGTCTGCTGCACGCGCAGAGTGCGCTGCTGCTCGATTGAGAGCAGTTTCACCGCCAGTGCCTGAGCCTCCGCGATGAGTTGTCTTTCCGCATCACGCAGTTCCAGCTCTGCTGCAGTCACCAATTTTTGCGAGAGTGATTTTTCCAAACGAAGCCGGGCGGTGACGGGAAATTTTTGATCGAATGAAACAGCGGCTTTGGCTTCTCCAAAGCGCGAGTCATGCAAGTAACCAAGGCCGAGTTCCGGATTTGTCAGCCGGCCCGCGCCGAGCAACCGACCGCGAGCCTCGTCAATGCGCAGTCGTGCGGCGGCGAGCGATGGATTGGAACTGCGAACTTTCGCGGGCACGGAGGCGAGCGTGACGGTCTCGGCTCGGAGTGAATCCGTGAGCATCAAGGCGAAAAGTGTTAGGATAAATCGAGGCATAAATGGAATGATGTGAAAGTTTGGCGTGAGCACACGCTGGGTGAGTTCGGGGAAACCGGGCTGTGGGAGCCGGGAGAAACGCAGGATGATCTTGTCCGCGACGAGCGGAGATCAGACGGCCAGTGAAGGGCCGCGCACGGGCTGTGCGAGAGTGGCTTGGAGAATTACGGTCGCCGGAGGAACCGGCGGAGTATCATCCAGTTGATGGATGACGGGTGAAGTTTGATGGGCATCTAATGCGCCGGAGAACGCCCAAGGAAAAATTTCCAGAACTGCTGTCAGCATTCTCGGTGCCGGCAAAGTGATGGCATCAGTCTTTGCCTGTCCGCTCTCGACGGTAAGACAAGTGGAGCAGTCGGAGTGGCCGGACTCGGCGGGGCCGCTGGATTCGCAGCATCCGCTTTCTTCCAGGCCGAAGGCATCTTCCAGCAGGCAGTGCGAAACCACCGGTGTCCAGAGGACGAGCAGCAACAAAGCGATGAACTGGTGAATGCGAGGCACGCGCGAGTCTTATCATGGCGCGCCTCGTTGCGCAACTGCATTGCAACACGCCTGCGCGTCTCAAGCTTCAACTTCAAGGAACGGCGATGGTAATCGCTGACCTTAGAGCTGGATCATTGAGACAGTTCGTAGTCCCGCCTTCAGGCGGAAAGGGTGTTGCATGTTGTTTCGACTGACCGTCTGAAGGCGGGACTACGAACGAGGAGTGCTGCTCCGGATTCCCACGCTTGCTGAGGCCGTCCCGACGAAGTCGGTTGAAAGATAAGGCACTCACGGCCCTTAATATGGCATACACTTTCCATGATCATGGCCCCATTCATCAGAGTCATCCTTGCAGGATTCATGGCGCTAACGTTCGGTAAGGGCGCGGCCATTTCCGCCGAGCCTGAGAAGATCGCGGCATCCGAGCCGCCGGCTGTCACGGAATTCATGGGTCGCACCGTTGCGCAGACCATGCATTCGGCGGGCGCGAACTGGTTGATGAGGCATGATCGCGAGCAAGAGGAGGCAGGCGTGCTCATGCGCCAAAAGCTCGATCTGAAACCGGGCATGGTCATCTGCGACATGGGTTGCGGTAACGGCTATCACACTTTTCCCATGGCCAAGGCGGTCGCGCCCGATGGCAAGGTTTATGGCGTGGAGATTCAAGAGCCGTATCTGAAAATGCTGGATGAAGGTGCGAAGAAAAATGGTGTGACGAATTTCATTCCGGTCCTGGGCTTGACCTATGATCCAAAACTTCCTGAAGGCGTGATGGATCTCATTCTTCTAGTGGATGTTTATCATGAGTTCGATCACCCTGCCGAGATGCTGGCGGCGATGCGCCGGGCGCTCAAGCCCGATGGAGTGCTGGTGTTTGTGGAGTTTCGTGCCGAAGACGCCAGCGTGCCGATCAAGCCCGAACATAAGATGAGCAAGGCCCAACTGACCAAGGAACTTACTGGGAACGGTTTCAAACTGGTGAAACAGTTTGATGAACTTCCGTGGCAGCACATGATGTGGTTTGGGAAGAACGCTGAACATTGAACTTTAAACATCGAACCCTGAATCTTTTTTTATGAAACTTTATCTCATCTCTATCTTCTTCGCGGGTTCGCTTTTAGCTGCTGATCCTGTTGCACTCACGCTCAAGGATTTCACGGATGCCAATGGAGGAGCGCCGAGCGCGGGCTGGGTGGTGGAGGGCGATGTGATCCATCTGGCCGGAAAAGGAGCGGGACTGCTGCTCTCCAAGGAGGATTATTCGAGCTTCGAACTCGAATGGGAATGGAAGCTTGCCGAAGGCGGCAACAACGGCATCAAATACTGGGTCACCAAGGTGGACGGCAAGTCGTGGCTCGGCATCGAATATCAGATGATCGATGACTTCAAACACCTTGACGGAATCAAGGGCGGCAGCCACAACACCGGCAGCATTTACGATCTGGTCGATTCCGCGAAGGACAAGCTGCTCAAGCCCATCGGCGAATGGAACAGCAGCCGCATTGTGGTGAAGAACGGGGTCATTGAGCACTATCTCAATGGCAAGCTGGTCTGCACGGCTGACACTAAGGGTGATGACTGGAAGGCGCTTTTGATGAAGAGCAAATTCAAGAGCAGAAAAGACTTCGCTCCCGGCCATGGGAAAATCATGCTGACCGAGCACGGCGACCCCGCTTGGTTCCGTAATTTGCGGATTCAGAAGCTCCCCTGAGTTGCAACGAGACGCATCATCTACATCAATATCGCAGTCACATCAGTGCCTGCTGCAAGTTCGGAGTCGGGCTCCATGCGAAGCAGGGCATTAGAATTTCCGAGCGCGAGCAGTTCATTTGACCGCTGCCCGCCTTGTGGAATGAATTTCTGGCCGTCGAAAGAGCCGCGCACATAGTGGGGGCGATTGCTTCCGTTGGTAAGTTTTGAGTCCAGCACGGCGCGGACTTCCCGATGCTTCAGTTCCTGCGCACTGGCACCCATCGCTTTTAACAAGGCGGGCCGGACGAACAACTCGAATGTGACAAATGCGGAAACAGGATTTCCCGGCAGACCGAAGATGGTGCATTGACTGCCGTCGGCGCGTGGTGCTTGCGTGAAAAGTAGTGGCTTACCCGGTTTGATTTTTACGCGCCAGAACCCCGGCTTCACTCGGAGCGCCTGCAATGCAGGCCGGACGCAGTCGTGATCGCCCACGGAAACACCACCGCAGATGATGAGAAAATCGTGCGAAGCAATGAGTCCGCGCAGTGTGTCTGCAGTTTGCAGATAATCATCTGCCGCATGTTGCACGGTGACATCGTCGATCCCAAGTCCGCCCAGCATGGCCTGAAGCATGACGCCGTTGGAGTTGTAGATTTGTCCCGGCTGCAAAAGCTTTCCCGCCACTGCCAGTTCGTCACCGGTGGTAACCACCGCCACGCGCGGCTTGGTTGTCACCTCGAATGCGGAAAGCCCCTGGGCGGCGAGCATTCCAATTCGTGCCGCCGTGATGCGTTGTCCGATTTCCAGAATGCGCTGACCGACACAAATGTCGCATCCCAGGAGGCGGACATTTTCATTCAGCTCGACTGGCTCGTTGCAAGTGATCTGCGTGCCGCCTTCGATCTTGGTCACGTCTTCCTGCATGATGACGGCGTTTGCGCCAATGGGAATGGGGGCGCCGGTGAAGATGCGCACGGCTTCACCGGGGCCGACTTTGAGATCGCGTTGTGATCCGGCGGGTTGTTCGCCAGTGACACGCAGAGGCAGAGTATTTTTTGAATCTGCGGCCTGCACGGCATATCCGTCCATCGCGGAATTATTAAATCCCGGCAGCGGCACCATGGCCAGCAGCGGGTGCGCAGCGAAACGGTTGAATGTTTCACGCAGGGGAACGCTCTGCGGGGGCAGGGGATGAACGGCGGAAAGGATGCGCTCGATGGCCTCAGATTCGGTCAACATGGAGTGGTCAGTGGATCGGTGGCGGCAAGTTTGAAGCGGGCACACTTGGAGCAGACGGCGGAAGTGGCGGCGGGGTCGCAGTTGTCGCCGTTGCACCCGCCTGATGAGGCATCACCACGGCCTCGCCCTTCTGGGGGAAGCCTGATGTGATGTCGGCGGAAAGAAAATTAAGTTTCTGCTCGGGTGAAACTGTCAGCACGGAGCGGAAGCCGGTGATTGGGCGAGTTTCCAGTTTCGAGCCGGGTTGCAGATTGAGTTTCATATCCGTGCGGACGAGGACGAACCCTTGCTCAGGATTTACCAATTCAATGATCCCGATCGAGACATCTTTCGTTCCCGCGTCTTTGTCAGGCTTGGCCTTCTTTCCGAGGTGCTTGGCCAGCAGGCCACAACTGCCGAGCAGCAGCGGCATTGTCAGCAGCAAAATCATCGCGCGCAAAGTGCGTCCCATGCCGCAGACTAGGCGCGACCTGCACTTTGGAAACAAAAATCGAAACGCACAGTGGAAAGCTGCGCACACCCCCGCTAGTATGCCCGCCGTGAGCTACCAAGTCTTCGCCCGTAAATATCGCCCGCGCACCTTCGCCGATGTGCTGGGGCAGGATCATGTCGTGCGCACCTTGCAGAATGCCATCGCTCAGAAGCGGCTGGCCCACGCCTATCTTTTCGTCGGACCGCGCGGCACGGGAAAGACCTCCACAGCGCGCATTTTCGCCAAGGCGCTGAACTGCCCCGGTGGCCCGAGCGTGGACTTCGATCCAGATGATCCAATCTGTGTCGAGATCGAAAAAGGCATCGCGCTCGATGTCCGGGAGATTGATGGCGCGAGCAACAATGGGGTCGACCAGGTGCGCGATCTGCGCGAGGAAGTGAAGTTCGCGCCCGCCTGCTGTCGTTACAAAATTTACTACATCGATGAAGTGCACATGCTGAGCACGGCGGCGTTCAACGCGCTGCTCAAGACGCTCGAGGAACCGCCGGAGCACGTGAAGTTCATCTTTGCGACGACGGAGGCGCACAAGATTCTGCCGACGATTATCAGTCGCTGCCAGCGTTTCGATCTGCGGCGGATCCCTGCGGGATTGATCGCAAAGCATCTGCTACACATCGCGTCTCTGGAAAAAATTTCACTCGACGAAAAAGCAGCCTATGCCATTGCCAAGGGTGCGGACGGCGGGATGCGCGATGCGCAGTCCATGCTGGATCAGCTCGTTGCCTTCTGCGGCGGAGCCATCGCGGAGCAAGACGTGCTCGACATTTTCGGTTTCACGCGCGGGGAGACAGTGGCCGGACTTGCGCTCAAAATTATCGAGCGCGATACCGTGGGCGCGCTGCAGGATTTGCATGCCCAGGCTGATTCCGGCAAGGATTTGTCCCGACTGCTGGCGGATCTGATTCAACATTTTCGCACCGTTCTAGTGGATCAGATAGATCCCGCTGCCGCAGAGGAGGATCTTTCGCCTGAGGTCGCGGCGATGACACGCGCCCAGGCTGCGATGATTCCGGCGGAACCGTTGCTGCGGGTGATGGATGGTCTGGCCGAAGTCGATGCGCGGATGCGCTGGGCAGGAAACAAGCTGCTTCATTTTGAAATAGGAGTCATTCAGGCTGTGCAGACGCTGGGTGAAGTTACCTTGAGCGAGGTGATCGAGGCCATCGGCGGCGGTGGCGCACCCGTGGCGCGCACTGGGACAACCGCAACTCCACGAGTAGTCGCCGCGCCCGTGGTAAAAGCTGCGCCATCGGCAGCGACAGCACCAGCCGCTGCGAAGCCGGTTGCAGCTCCGCTTGCCGCTCCTGTCGCAACCGCACCGACCGCTCCGCCAGCACCGACTGGTGATTTCTGGGCGCAGTTTATTCAGCGCGTGCAAAACGAGCGGCCACTGATTTCTCACTGGCTTGAAGCCGCTGTTCTTGTTTCACATGAGGGTAAACAACTGAAGATAGCGTTGCCAGAAAGTGAAACGGCGGCCCGTGAAGGATTGATGCGTGCACCGACGCGCAAGTATCTGGAAGAAGTCGCGTTGTCACTGCTCGGTCGCGGGTTGCTGCTCGAAGTGGTGCTGGATGCCAGTCTCAAGCTTTCAGAACCCGAGCCAGTCCCCGCACCAGCAGCAGCACCGGCTCCGGAACCTGCCGCGCCTGCAAAAAAAAAGACGGATGAAATGGACGACGAACTGATTCGCGCCACCGTGGAAAAATTCAAAGCGACGCTCCTGGCGTCGTGAACTCATTAACGAACCCACCCAGTTTATGAACATCCAGAAAATGATGAAGCAGATGCAACGCATGCAGACCGACATGGCGCGTGCGCAGGAAGACCTCGGTCAAAAATCCGTTGAAGCCAGTGTCGGCGGGGGCCGGGTGACGGTGACCGCGACCGGTGCGCAGGAAATTACCAGCATCAAGATCAGCAAGGAGATCGTGGATCCGAATGACGTCGAGATGCTTCAGGATCTCGTGTTGTCCGGCGTGCAACAAGCGCTGGCCAAGAGCAAGGAACTGGCCGCAGGCGAGATGGGCAAGCTGACCCAGGGTCTGGGACTTCCTCCCGGCATGGGCTTTTGATTTTCACGACTGAATCTTGAACCATTTCAGTATGAAAATCGTCATCATTTACGGCAGCGCCAGTGATAAGAGCTTTATGCAGCCTGGTCGTGATTACCTTGATAAAGAGAAGGTCACTTATGAAGAACAGGTGCTTTCCGCCCATCGCAATCATGTGGAGCTTGCGGAGTATCTGAAGGAACTGAACGCCAGCCGACAGAAGATCGTGATCATTGCTGTCGCCGGCTTGTCCGCTGCGCTTCCCGGTGTTGTTGCGGTGCAGACTGAGTATCCGGTGATTGGAGTTCCTGTTCCATGCGGTCCGCTCAATGGTATCGACGCGCTCCTTTCCATTTCCCAGCTTCCCGGTGGCGTGCCCTGCGGCACCGTCGGCCTTCACAGCAAGGCCGGCCTCAATGCGTGCATGTTCGCGCACCGGATATTGAAGCTGGCGGAATAAAGTGGTCCGTATTGCAGGTGGTCCGCACAATCCTTGTGCGGAGTTTGGAAGAAGACGCACAGAGGATTCGCTTCGCGGCTTCGAAGGTGCGGACCACTCTAACCTATGACTTTTTATCTGCGGACTTCATTTTTCTCCGAAACGGATGCAGCATTTGTCCGAGGTAGCTTCTCGAAATCGGTTCTTTGATGCCGAACGCTTCGGGTTCATGGTCGGGACAGTGATGCGTTCCGAAGATGATGTCCATCAGGGGCGAGATGTTGGCGTAATTCCCGAAGTCACGATCCCGGTCATGATGCCAATGATGCAGCTCGGGGGCTCCGATGAGCCAGCGGATCGGCTTTAGGGGCAGACGGACATTGGAATGAATGTAGATGGCCCAGATGCCTCTGAAGGCGATGAATCCGGCGAGGGTATACAGCGGGAAGCCCAGGATGAACGCGGGCATATTGACCAGGCCGATGGTGTAAATCGTGTCCACTGGATGCTCGCGATGCGCCGCCAGCCAGTCGAGATGTTCTGAGCTGTGATGAATGGAGTGAAAGCGCCAGAGACTGCCGATCCGATGCTGGAGTCGATGACCCCAGTAAACCAGGAAATCGCTCAGAATGATAACCTCAATGGCCTGCGCCCACCAGGGCTGGGCGGCGACGGAGGCGCGAAAGCCGGCTGGCATCCAGGTATCGATCCAGTCCCGGAGGTGGAACAAGATTTCAAAAACGATGCCAGTCCAGAGCAGGTATTGTCCGAGCAGAAATAACAGATCCGTCCACCATTCAGGTCGGAAAAATTTTTGTTTTTTGGCCGGGAAAACCTTTTCCAAGGGGCTGAAGACCAGCGCCAAAAAGACGACGCTTAATCCTGTCAGGGCGATGGAAGTCCAGAGCGTCATGTAGCAGTCTGGTTACGGAGTTTTGGCCGCTATTTCTGCTCAGGCTTCTGCTGTTGAGCGGGCGGCGCGGCTTTCTGTGAGTCCGGGTTTGCGTTCCGCGTGCTAAACACAGGCTGGCTCATGGCCTTTGAGCTGAACATAAGAATGTCTTTGGGCTTGTCTGGCTGCGATGATTTTCCGTCGGTTTGGACGGGCTGAGACGAATTTTGGCTGTCCTTTGATACAGGAGCCAGATTGGATGTAGTTAATATCCCGCTTTTAGATCCGGACATTAGAATGCCTTTGGGAGCATCAGATTTAGGGGAATCGCCCGCAGTTTGTTTGGACTGGGGCTGAACATTCTTTGCTTTGGGATCAGGGACTATGCCGAGTTCATTGAGCGTTCCCGGTTTGACGATCGTAGTGCCAGTGTAAGATTTTGTGCCCAACAATAAAATTTGGCGCTGCTCTTGAGTGACGGGTTGGGGCGTAACTGGGGGAATGGCCGCTGGTGATGAGGAGGATTGACCCTTCGTCGCTCCGTCGGTTTTGGCCTTTTCTGGACTTGCCTGCGTGACCTGAGATGAAGTGGACTTCGACTGGGCCTGGGTATGGGAATACCAGACAAATGCTGATAGCAGCGCGAGGGAGCACCCTGCAACCAGTGCTTTCATGCCAGGATGGATGGATGAAGGGGTGGTGTTCATGGCAGATATATATCGATTGCGCTGATCGAATTGATTGATGCGATTTTCCGTAACCGATAATATAGGAAACACAGCCCGTGACCAAGTAAGAAGATTGTAAGGATTTTCAGGCTGATTGCCGCGTCAAATATGACGGCGGCATCCCAATCATATTCCATAAGTCATAAATTCAGAGCAGTGATGGAGTGGATCCTGCGGCGGAAAACGACTGTTCGGCTGCTCTCAATGAGCGCAAATTTGCATAGTGTTCACTGAGCAGACGTTACAGCCTGCCAAGGTTAAGAAGCGGACAAGAGTGTCCGCGCTCCCTTTGGAGATCTTCCCTTGAGGCGCTTACTTCTTTTTCTTGTCGGCCGCCGGTTTGCTGGGGGCGGGTTTAGCGGGAACTGGCTTTTTATCGTCGGTGGATTTTTTCTCGATGGGTGGTGGCGTGGCTGGAGTCGTCTCGGGCTGGGGCGCAGGCTCGGGAGGTGGTGCAGGCACGGGCACTGCACCAGTAGGCACAGCATCTGATGGGACGGAAACTTTGTTCTCTGGCTCGGGCGGGGCAGCAGGTTTGTCGCGCAGGACTTCGCCGCGCCTTTTAAGCAGCGTGTTCACGGTGTAATTGGAGACTTCGAAGACCCAGCCTTCCAATGACTTTTCTTTAGCGAGCTTGGCTTCGAGTTCTTTTTTCTTAGCGGCGAATTCTTCGTCCTTCTTTTTCTTGTCCTCTTCTTTCTCATCCTTCTCCGGTGTGCGCTCGTTGGGGATGCTGGCAGTCACGTTGAAGGTGAGGTAGTCTTTGGACTCGCCTTCTTTGCCGGGCTCTTTGACATCAAGGAGACGCACTTCGTAAGTGAAGTCTTCGAAAGTCGTGAGTTTGGCGGTGATGGCATCTTTCATGAATTCTGGGGTGCCTTTATCCTTGGGCAGGACGTCGGTGAAGGTGGGATTGGAGAGCAGCGTGGCGAGGCTGCCGACCTTGGCGGTGTCGAGTTCATCGCCGTTCTTCGGTTCCATGAGTGTGAACTCGGAGTTCTCATCCTTGCGTTCCGCGCCCCAAGCGTTGGCGATCTGGGCGGTCTTGAGTTTTCTCACGTCAACAAAGCTCTTGTCGATCCAGTCCTGGGGATTGGGCTGAAGCTCGGAAAAACCTTCGCTCACCAACCAGGCGGTGCCATCTTCTTTTGCGATACGGATGAAACGTTGTTCTTCGGGACCGCTGAAGGAATCAGCGGAAGCGCCTCCACTGGATTCGACGTTTTTTCCGACGATGAAGCTGGCGAGGGTTTCGCCTTTATCATTCATCAGGTCAAACTGAAGGCCGGTGTTCTCTGTGGAACCGTCAGCAAGACTTAGCAGCTTGAGGCTGGCGAGGTTTTCCTTCGAGACGGGCTGGCCGCCTGCGATCTTCAAATCGTGCAGGCTGGTCAGGGCGCGTTTGATTTTGTCAAAGGAGGCCGGGTAGTTATTGCGCTCGGCGACGGTCCATTTGCCGTCGGTGACGCCGAGGTTGACTTGTTTATCGCTTTCGCGGATGCGGATTTTTTTGATGTCGTTTACGGCGAGATCAGGGAGCAGCAGGGTGCGCTGCTTGACGCTGGCGATGGCGGTGGTGAGTCGGGCAGTCTTGCCCTGCTGGGCAAAATAGGCAACGCCGACGAGTGCAGCGAGGACGAGGAGAAGAAGAGTATTGCGTTTCATATCTGGTCAGAAAGGCAGTTAAGAATATTTACTTGGCGGCTTGGAGCGAGCGGCGGCGCAAGGCGAGCGCGACACCGAAAGCGATCACGAGAAGGGGAACGGCGACGAGGTTCAGTGCAATGATCCAAGTCTCCAGAAGATCCTTGCCTTTGTTTTGTTCTTTTTTGATGTTCCGCAGTTCTTTGCTGATGCTGGCCTGGGTGGCCATCAGTTCATCGAGATCCTTCTTTTCTTTCGGGCCGAGGATGATGCTCTGATTGCCTTGCTTATCCGTGGTAACTTTCAGGCTGCTGATCTTCTGGACTGTTTCGTTCAGCTTGTGATCGAGCTGTTCGATCTTGGGACGGTATTCCTTTTCCACGGCATCTTTGATCTCCTGAAGCTTGGTGAATCCGCGTTTTGTGGAGCCTCGGCTGCGGACGTTGATAAGGTCAGCGCCGCCGTTGAGTTGTTCCACGATGTTCAGCAAGAGCGGAACGTTGTGGTTGACCAACGCAAGCCGGCCCAACTGATCTTGCTGGAAGCAGAAGCCGTCGAAAAGCATGTCGGCATCTGAAAAGAGGAAGACCATGCCCTGATCGTTGACGGATTCCTTGAGATAATTTGCCTTGGGTTCTTCCTTTTTGCCAGCAGCGGGATTGACTGGGGAAACGGCAGCGGGCGAGGGTTCGGCTGGCTTCGGCGCAACGACTGGAGCGGTAGTTGTTGCACTTGCCGGCGCGGCAACGGGCTGTGGCTCGCTGGTGACGGTTACAGGTGCAGTGGTGGCCTGGGCTTCAATTTTTTCCGAAGGTTTTGGTGAGCCGACGTCGTCCTGTGAGCCGCCGGTGCCGCCAGGAAGTCCGCCGGGGAATCCACCTGGAAAGCCGCCGGGATGCGCGGGGCCTTTCGGTGGTTCTACGACTTTTGGCGGGCCATCGGGAAAGGCTGTTTTAAATTTGCCGCTGAGTCGCAGACCGAGAATGAGTCTGCGTCCGGCAGGCTGGAAGTTGTTCAATGGCTCGCGACGGGCTCGCTCGGCGGTGGCTCCATCAATGAGCATTTGGTTCTCGGAGCTTTCGAGCAAGACGGTGGTCTTGATGCCATCTTTCTTTTCGATGGAGAATGAGCCAGGAGAGAACATTTGCACAACTTCGAGCGGGGCGGTGACTTGCTCGTTTTGATTAATGAAGTCGTGAGTGATGGTGAGGAAGGTGGGCAGCGGTCCGCGTTGCCATGGCGTGCGCAAGTTCATATCCGCCACGACTTGACCGGGGTCATAGCCGATGCCCCAGGCTTTGAAGAGGTCCTTGAGGTTGGAGCTGGGGTTGGTGGAACTGGGCGGCTGTCCCGTCATGGGATTGCCCTGGCTGCTGTAATTTTGCGTGATGGCGCACTGCGGGTCGACGAAGGCGACGACCTTGCCGCCGCGGAGCACGAACTGATCGATAGCGAACTCGGCCTGTGGAGGGAGATCCGCTGGATGAACCACGAGGAGGATGTTGATGTCGGCATCGATCTTGTCGGTGGTGACTGGCACTTCACGCACTTCATAATCCATGCGGAGCTGAGTGAAGACGGCCCAGGGTGGTTGCTGCTGTTTCTGCATCATCATCATCATCTGCTGGGACATGGCGGGGCTGGCAATGGGCAGTGGGGTGATGACGCCGATGACGGACTTTTTCGGTTTGGTTACTTTGGCGATGGCACGCGCGAGTAAGTATTCGAGGCCGGATTCATCGTTTGGACTGAGCGCGGGGATGACTTCTTTCTTGTCGAGAGACTGAACGGCAAGACCGAAATAGACTTTGTCTTCCTCCGCATTCACGACGTGACCGGCGATGTCATCAGCGCGCGCCTTGTCTTCGGATTCCGAGTCGGGCCGGGGATCGATTCTTTCCAGCGTGAGCTTGCCATTAGCGGCTTTCTCGAATTCCAACAGGAGATCTTCCACGGTGGTGGCGTAGCTTTGAACCCACTGGGGCATGAGACGGCTGTCGCTCGTGGCGTAGAAGCGGATCGAGACCGGTTTATCAAGCCCGGTGAGGATGTGCTTGGTGCCATCGGAAAGCGTGTAGAGTTTTTTCTCCGTGAGATCGAACCGGAGGTTGGCGATGCCGATGCCGCCGACGAGGTGGTTCACGACCAGGAGAATGGCGGTGACGATGAGAAGAGTGCTGAAGATGGATTTTTTGTTCATAAGCTATGGCTGATGAAGAAGAGATAAATGATGAGTGATGAATGATGAAGATCGGTCAGGAGCGTTTGGACTGAAGTGCCCAGGCTGTGATCATGAGACAGACCGCAATGATGCTGCTGAAGTAGAGCAGGTCGCGGAGGACAAGAAGGCCCTTGGTCATTTCATAGTAGTGAGTCAGGAAGCAAAGGTAGGCGATGAAGCGCACTACGCCTTCCATCGAAGACGGCAGGGCCTTGATGATGGCTTCGATGATGGGCTGCATTCCGAAGAGGGTGAGCAGCAGGCAGATGGCGACCGAGATGATGAAGCAGATCACCTGACTGCGGGTAAACGCGCTGACGGCACAGGTCACGGCCAGACAGCTCAAGGCGTAGCAATAGCTCGCGACATAGGCGCTGAGAATCGGGCCCAGATCAGGATTGCCCAAGTAGAATACCGTCCAGACAATCGGAAAGGTCAGCAGCAGTGCGATGGCCCAGACTACGGCGGCGGCAAGATATTTTCCGAGGATGCTCTGCCAGGGGGCGATGGGCATGGTCATCAGAAGTTCCAAGGTGCCCAGGCGATACTCTTCCGACCAGAGTTTCATGCCGACAGCGGGTGCCAGCACGATGTAGAGCCAAGGATGCCACATGAAAAAGGGCCGAGCGAGTGAGGCATCTCCCTGATCGAGGAAGTTGCCGAAGAAGAAGGTGAAGCCCTGCGCGGCGAGGACAAAGATCACGAGAATGACGTAGGCAACTGGGGAGTTGAAGTAGCCGAAGAACTCGCGTTTGAAGATAGTGAAGACGTTTTTCATGAACGAAGAAAGTGAAAAGGGGTAAGTGAAAAGTGAAAAGAAGAAGAGTTATGCAGCTACGTCGGAGCGGGTAATGCTGCGGAAGTATTCGTCGAGTTTGCCTTCGACGTGATGGAGTTCTTCGACTTTCCATTGCCGCAAGGCGGCGAGTGCGCCGATCTCACGGGCGACTTCCGCGCCGGTGGATTTTTTGGTGGGCAGTGCGCGACCGATGAGGGATGAGTCGTCACTGGCCGTCGCTTCGATTTTTTCCACACAACCGAGCTTCTCGATTTCAGCGCGGGCACCACTGCCGCGGATGATCACGCGGACGCTGTCGGCGCCGGGTGCGCGACGTTTGAGTTCGTCGGGTGTGCCGTCGGCGACGATCTTGCCACGGTCGATGATGATGGCGCGGGTGCAGGCGGCCTCGACCTCTTCCAGAATGTGGGTTGAGAAGACGATGGCTTTCTTTTCACCCATGCGCTTGATCAGCGCGCGGACTTCGTGTTTTTGATTCGGGTCGAGTCCGTCGGTCGGTTCATCGAGGATGAGGATATCTGGATCATGAATCAGGCTCTGGGCCAGGCAGGTGCGATGGCGGTAGCCTTTGGAAAGTGTATCCACGCTCTGGTTGCGCACATTTTGCAGAAAGCAAAGATCGATGGCGTGATCGATGGCCTTGGATCTGGCTGCGCCGTGGAGGCCGCGCAATTCTGCGCAGAAGCCGAGGAAGCTGCTGACGCTCATGTCTGAATAGAGCGGGGCGTTCTCCGGCAGATAACCGATGCTTTTCTTGGCTTGCTCAGGATTTTCCAGCATGTCCACGCCGCCGATGCTGACACTTCCTGCGGTGGGGGCGAAGAAGCCGGTGACCATGCGCATGGTGGTGGATTTGCCGGCGCCGTTCGGGCCGAGGAAGCCAAGGACTTCACCTTTTTTTACGGTGAAGGAGACGTTGTCCACGGCGACTTTGGCGCCGAAGACTTTGCGGAGGTTTTCGACCTTGATCATGATTGGGGAGGGAGGGGGTGAAAAAATTCACGGCTGAGACAGCGCGAAGTCGCGGTGTGTTCAACGCGGGGCGCTTCTTTAATGCAACTGCGGCCCTGCTTGCAAGGCGAAATTGTATTTGAGTTGCCCTGTCAAAGAGTGTCTGAGGAGAAACTCGGGATGAAGATCGCGGTAAATGTCAGCCAGCAGATGCGTCGCTTCATTAAGATGACGACCATGGCGAGATTGCCTGAGACAAGGAGTGTGTTATTGGACGGAATCGAAGTAACTCGATTTCCTATCAGATGACTGAATCAGCATGGACTTTTCTGGGCGCAGTAATCCTTCTGTTTGGCTCCGGCACTTCGCTGGGGGCAGACACACCGACCGCGGTGAAAGCCCCCGATAACGTCTGCGAAGACAGCATCGCCGGAGTCGCCGCTGTGGAACCGAAACTGGACTGCGCGTTCTTCAAAACGACGAAGACTTCCCGCCCGTGGCATATTGTCGAGCATGACGGGACTCTTGAGAACACATTCGGTGACGGCATTTCCGCCGAGGATCTTTTGCTTATTGAGCAGACGGCGAATTGCACTTCGACCCATCAGGGGAAGCATCTGATGGAATTTTGTGATGCTGTGAAAACCAAGGACGGGGTCAAGTTTACGCTTTCAGGCGGCATGCCCGCTTATGCCAGTGATATGACGGTGACGATTGATGCCAAACTTCATTTCAAGTGTGAATTTTCAGCAACTTATCCGGACTACTCGGGTCCCTTGCAATGGAAGATCACCAAGAAAGCGCTCAAACTCAAGTCCGCCAAGCTGGATGACAGAAATCGGATTTACGGATGGATTTCAGTGGAGTTTGAAGAGCGGGACAACGCAGCACAAAAGCCGCGCACCTTTAAGATCGAAGGCTATTTCAAGCCCTTTATACAAAGCCTGCCGAAAGTGGAAGATAACTCGAAAGTTCCAGAGTAGCAGGCGGACTTCTTGCAAGGGTTGCAGGTTAATGGGGTGTATGGGTGAATCTCGGTGAGGTAGTCTATGCTTTCGACTAAGATTCAACGTCCTTGCCAGCAGGGGCACCAATCGGTATTGTCACGACGCGCCGCGATATGCTTTTTACTCAATCACCCGATCCTTCGCAACAGCAGGCCAAGCGCTTCGTGTTGTGGCGCCCGTTCATTGCGCTCTGGAATTGGCTGGTGCCGCCGTCGGTCGCGCATGCTGACCGACAGACGCGAGGAGCCCGCTTAGTCAGGGCTGGAATTGTGCTCGCGGTTTGTCTGGGGCTGGTGGGGATCGTTCTTTATAATGGGCGATCCTGGCA
>JAIOQF010000219.1:5425-6479 GCA_021413535.1 Verrucomicrobiota bacterium | reverse complement strand
GATTGATTAACTCCTTTTCAAATCAAGAGATCGGTCCGTGCGAAGCGGTCGTATGATCGTAAGTCGCGAGCTTGCGCAGGTAATCACCATATTCCGTCTTGCCGAATTTTTCAGCGGATACCAACAACTCCTCGCGTGTGATCCAATGCTTGTTATGGGCGATTTCTTCGAGACAGGAAATCTTCAAACCCTGCCGGCGCTGAATGACCCGGACAAACTCGGCAGCTTCAAACAGGGAGTCGGGCGAGCCAGTGTCCAGCCACGCGTTGCCGCGACCCAGGACTTCCACTTGAAGCTCGCCGGCTTCGAGATAGATGCGGTTCAGATCTGTGATCTCATACTCGCCACGCGGACTTGGCTTGATCGAATGCGCGATTTGGCAGACGCGTTCATCGTAAAAATAAACGCCCGGCACTGCGTAGTTCGACTTCGGATGCTTGGGTTTTTCTTCGAGCGAGATGGCCTTGCCGCTCTTGTCGAACTCAACCACGCCATATTGCTCCGGATTGGCGGTGTAATAGCCGAAGATGGTCGCACCGCGCTCCTGGGAACTGCCGCGCTCGACCGCTTTGCGGAACTGCGTGCCGTAAAAAAGATTGTCGCCAAGAACCAACGCGGCTTTGGACCCATCGAGAAATTTTTCACCGATGATGAAAGCTTGCGCCAGACCATTGGGATTGGGTTGCTCGGCATATTCGAAGCGCAGTCCAAATTGAGAGCCGTCGCCGAGAAGTTTTTTGAAGCCGGGCAGGTCGTGCGGCGTGGAGATGATGAGGATGTCCCGGATGTCCGCCAGCATGAGCGCGGAGATCGGGTAGTAGATCATCGGCTTGTCATAGACCGGCATGAGCTGCTTGCTCACTGCGATGGTGAGGGGAAACAAACGCGTGCCGGAGCCGCCTGCGAGAACGATGCCTTTTCGTGCCATGCGAGATAGTCGGCAAGCAGAACGGGAGATGCAACTGTGAAGTAACTCGGCAAAGTGGGTCGGCAGCCCTCAGCCGATCTCGGGATAAGTCGGCAGAGGGCGGCCGACCCACAAGCCACCAAACAA
>JAIOQF010000219.1:0-5411 GCA_021413535.1 Verrucomicrobiota bacterium | reverse complement strand
GGGCTGCCGACCCACTAGCCTCCAAACAACGCAAGTGTATCAGTCGACATCGCGCCGGGATCACCGCTTTTCCAGAGTTTCTGCAAGGCTGCCTGCTGGAACAATCTCAGACACTCGCGCGAGACATCGCGCCATGGCTTCGAGGCGTCGACAATCTGGCAGCGCGCCTTGCTTTTCGATGGCAGGTCGAGAAAGATCTTCCGGATTTTTTCCTGAATGGCAGCCTCCTCAAAACTGTTCGGCTGGTCGCCGCGAACACGAATGCGGTTCTGACCCATTTCGACCGGCAGATCAAGCAGCAGCACCAGATCGGGGATAGGAAAAGTGCTTTCGTTGAATTCCAAAACGTCCTTCACCTTCGCGCCGCGCGCACCCTGATAGGCGGCGGTGCTCCAGTAGTAGCGGTCGAGAATCATGATGGCATCCTGGTCCAGTGCCGGCTGGATGGAATTGCTGGCGTGATCTTCGCGATCCTTGTGAAACAAATCCAGCTCTTCATCGAGTGTGAGCCTGCCTGTCGCTGCGGAATCGCGCAGCTTCCGGCCCCACTTGAGACTGGTCGGTTCTTTGGAAAGCGCACAAAGCAAGCCGTGCTCCCCGCACCATTGCGTGATCGTAGCGGCAACAGTTGTTTTGCCTGCGCCGTCGATGCCTTCGACCGCGATGAGGAGTCCAGCCGGGATAGGTCGTTTCATACGCGATTGAGTTTGCTCATGTTTTCCGGCATCGTCTTATCACGCGTGTCCCAGACGCTGCAACTGATACTTCTTCTCGATGTCTGAAACCCACTTCTCGTGATCCAGATACCAGCGGACACTCTTGCGCAGACCGGTCTCGAACGTCTCGCGCGGCTGCCAGCCGAGTTCACGACCGATCTTGCTGCAATCAATCGCGTAACGGCGATCATGACCAGGGCGATCCTTGACGTAGGTGATCAGATCCTCCGGCGTGCGCTTCAATTCGGGGCGTTCGGCATTCACCGCAGCGATGATGGCATGAACGACATCGATATTCTTCATCTCGCATTTGCCACCGATGTTGTAGGTCTCACCGATCTGTCCCTTCAACAGCGACAAAGTGAGGCCGCGGCAGTGATCTTCCACATAGAGCCAGTCGCGCACGTTGGAACCATCGCCATAGACGGGGAGCTTCTCGCCGCGGATAACTTTTTGCACGATAAGCGGCATGAGCTTTTCGGGAAACTGGAATGGGCCGTAGTTGTTGGAGCAATTCGTGGTAACGACAGGAAGTTGAAACGTGTGGACGTAGGCGCGGGCCAGATGGTCGCTGCCGGCCTTGCTCGCCGAGTAAGGGCTGTTGGGCGAATAGGGCGTGGTCTCGCTGAACGCGGGATCATCGGGACCGAGTGATCCGTAAACTTCGTCAGTGCTGACATGGAGGAAGCGAAAGTCTTTCTTGCCGTCGGCGCTGCGCTCGCGGTGGTATTTGAGCGCGGTGTCGAGCAGATGAAAAGTGCCGACGAAATTCGTCATGATGAACTGCTCCGGTGAGTCGATGCTGCGATCCACGTGCGATTCCGCCGCTAGATGCATCACGGCGTTGATGTCGTGCTCGCGCAAGAGATGAGCGACCAGTTCGCTGTTGCCGATGTCGCCGCGCACGAAGACGTGGCGGGACTCGTTCTTGAGCGCTTCGAGGCTCGAGAGATTGCCGGCGTAGGTGAGTTTGTCGAGATTGACGACCCGGGAGATGGTGACGCCCTGTTCCTGCGCGGCGGAGCCGAGGAGGTAATGGACGAGGTTCGAGCCGATGAAGCCCGCGCCGCCAGTGACGAGTATGCGCATGTCTGTCATAATAAGGGCGGCGAGCCTAGGCGCGTCCCGCAGCGCGCTCAAGTTTTCCTTACGGCTTCTTTTCCTCAGGCGTCTTCGGCTTCGGCCCCTCGGCCTGAATCCACTTAAAGGTATCCGGTTTATCGCCCGGCACTTCGATCCACTCGCCCTTGAATGCCTTTTCCAAATTCGCCTTCCAATGGGCGGCCTCGACCTCGTGCACCTGTTTATTCGACTCCTTTGCATCGTGGCGAATGATGATGATGCGATCCTCGTTCTCCTTGTTGGTAAGCTCCTCCACCTGCCGCCCCCAATCGCCGGCAGGCTTCTCGCGCAGATTAAGCTGACCGCGATGATCTTCGCCCACGAGCCGGTTGTTTTTCAGTGTTTGCACTTCCGCCATACGGTTGCGCTGCCGGAGCACGGCCTCCTCGTAACTGATCTGGGCTTCACCAGGTTTTGCATTCTCATCACCTCGATACTGATAAACATTCAGCCGCATGGTGACATCCACCTTGATCGGATCTGGCGTGGCCACGTTCACGATGGGAAGCTTGCACGCGGTCATAGTCAGGCCGCAAATCAGGCAGACAACGATGACGCGGAAATGCGGCGATTTACTTGGTCGATGTTGATTTGTCTTGCGGTGCATCAGTTTTCCAACGGTGATCATAAGCATTGATTTCAAAATTTCGTGCGCCTGCGGGCCCGGTGAATTTAAGAGTGCCGCCGCCTTCACGACCATAAGTGCGGAACTGTCCATCGGCGCGGTCATACGCGAAGTCGCGCAAAGTTTCCAGTGTGATCTGCGAGAGCTGCAGTTTCAGCCCGCTCATGCTCTCCGGCAGAGTTTTGATGAGATCGTTCAAGGCTTCGATGGATATCTTTCCAGGCGTCTGGTTCTCGAACTTGCCATCTGCCTGGTAAACTTCCTTGCTGTCGCCGGGAGTTCCTTCCAGCGGATCTGCTTCACCTTGAAAAGCTCGGTGACGTTGTTGTCCCGGCCTTTCACTGGCAGATTGAACTGCACATTGCCGCTCATGCCCTCGAACTTCAGTTTCAACTCCGGGATTTCATAAGTGTCCGGCGGGATTTCAAAATTCGCCTCCAGCGTGCCGCGGTTTACTTCGCTGGTGAAACTGAAGGGAAACGGCGTGCGAAATCCGGCGAGCGGCACACCCTTCGGCGCGATGACCAGCTTGCCACTGTGAACTGCCAAGGTGCGCACATCCCAGCCGGACTGGCTGACCGGTGCTTCGGTCGCGATCGCCGCTGCGGCGACCTGGAGCGCAAAGATTTTGTCCAGCGCCACCACCTTGGTCTCCGGTCCCGGCGTGACTTGGGCGGCGTAACGCCGGTAATAATCCACATACCAGAAAAGCGGTTCGCCGATGTATAAGGTCGGACTGACGATTTCCACTTTGTCGATGCGTTTCGCCACCAGTCCGGCGGGCGAGAAATTCACGAATACGCTGTCTAGCTTCGCCACTGGCGGACCGCCATAAGGCGATGGAATCTGCAATCGAGACAGTTCAATGCGCTGGGGCGCAATGTCCGCCGCCAGTCCTTCCGGCGACAACGGAGCGTTTTTCACGTCGAGCGCGACTTCAAAATTCACCGAGTCCATCCCAGGCACCAGATGATCCTGTGTGACAAAACTGTCCGCGATATTAAAATTTCCCACGATCCACTCCGGAGACGATTTTGGATTTTGAATTTTGGACTTTGCATTCTCTGCGGAGGAATCGGCAGTGGATGCAGCGGGCTGTTCAAAAAACTTCATCAGTGCGTTGCTGGCCTCGATGTTGGCGCCGCCGATGTGCAGAAACTCCATGCGATGCGTGCTCCAAACCTCTGGCAGTGAAGCCGCGCCTTCAACGAATGAAACGCGGGCGACCGGGAAAGGAAACAAAGTGAGACCGGGCAATCGCGCCACAAAGTTTTCAAAGCGCACGCGATGTCTTCCGGAATTGATTTTGTCTGTGGTCACCGTTAGTCGCGCTTGTGCATCCAGCGCGCGTTCGCCTTCGGCTGCGGCGATGTCGAGACTGCCATCTTCAATAGAAAGCTGGCTAAAATGAATCTGTTGCCAGAGCGGAGCGTCTGTATTGGCGCTGACGTTGTCACCTTTAGCCTGCGCCGGAGCAGCATCAAACCACGGTGTGTTGCCATTGCGTAGACGCACGACCGGTTTTTTTAGGGCGAATGTATCCACCGCCCTTGATGCATTCCACGCGTCTGGCTTGATCACGAGCGACCCTTGCAACAGCTCGAAAAAAGGGCGACCTGTCGGAAAGCTCAAGGCGAGATCCCGCGCGTCGAGCGTCTGCGCTTCAGCAGAGTGCGCGCCCTTGGCGTCGAGCCTTAAATCATGGAGCTTCAGTGTCGCGTTCGTCCGAAGTTCAAAGGGCAGCAAGTCCGTATCCGCGATCCTGATGCGGGCATCGTGAATCTCGATGTTCTGCAACAATGCGCCCCATGCTGAATCCTGCTCATCGCCACCTTTCTCATTGGTCGCGCTCTGCTTGGCGGGAAGCAGAACTCGACGCAGCCCAGGCGTCCAATGTATTTCAGGCTCCCGCATCGTGAGTTGCTCCACGCTCCAGCGCCCGTTGACTGGCGCGGGCATCACGAGATTCATTTCGCGACAAGTGATGAGACCTTCGCCGGCGGGCGGCTTGATCTCCAGGTGATTCACGCGCAACCACTGCGCGCCCATGGAGAATGGCTGATCCGGCAGCCACGCGAGTCCGGTCGTTTCGTAATCCACACGAACCGATGCATCCGGCAATTCGATGCCAGCCATATTGCCTGCCGTGAATCCGGTCGTGCTCAGTTCGACATGATTGCAATCAACGCGGGCGATACGCACGCCGCGAATCAAAGATGCGGTGCGCTGAGAGGCGCTTGATTGCGCAACGGCATTCACAGCGGATTTTTTACCGGAATCCGGCGCGAGAAAATTAAGCAACGCTGGAGTCATCGCCAGCGCCGGCTGGTGAATCGACAGCACATCGAGATCAAGGATGCCGTCGTGAACCCGGCCCTTTGCGTGGAGCTCCGCCAGCGTCACCGGACGGTCGCCATGAGTCAGCGCGCCTCCGGTGATCGTGAGTTCTTGTTCACCGACATTCAAAGTTCCATCAGCCGACGTGGCGATCTCGTCCGCGTGATAATTGGCCACAATCTCCGCGACCGTGCCGACGCGCTCTACGTAACGCAGTCGCGCATTTTTAAGATCGGCACGAGTGATCTGCCAGCCACCGGGTAATGTGAAGTCCGCAGATGAATCGCCAGTCCCCTGCTCTTCCAGCACTTGCTCCAGAAATGATTGATTGATGGTCACTTCGACATCATTCAATGAAACCGAGCGCAACCGGCGCGCGAGGAGTTCGCTCATCCCGCTGATGATGCTGAGTTCCGGCAATCGGAGAACTACGGCATCCGTCTTGGCATCACGCAACTCAAAGCCGTGCAGCTTCGCACCTTCAGCGGTCAGTGTTAATTCCGTCACACTGCCCTTGCCCGGCCCGACGGAAATCAGAAAGCGATTAATGTATTCAACCCGATGTGTCCAGAGCCACCAACCAGCGGTCGCCAGCAGCAGCAGCAGAGCCA
>JAIOQF010000218.1 GCA_021413535.1 Verrucomicrobiota bacterium | reverse complement strand
TGCATTGCCGGCGCCATTGAAGAAGCCGGTGGACGCATCGTGGTCGATGCCGATGTCACGCGCGTTGAAACTCAGGATGGCCGGGTGACGCGCGTGCATTATTCGAAGGACGGTCATGAGCTGAGCCTTGAATGCGACGAGTGCATTTCCACCATTCCGCTGCCGTGGCTGGTGCAGAAGGCCGATCCACCTCCTGCGCCGGAAGTGCTGGAGGCTTCACGTCAGCTCCGCTTCAAGCCAATTGCCATCTACGGCCTGCTGGTGAAGAAGGAGAAGTGCATTGATGCGCTCTACATTTACTATCGCGACCGCGTGTTTCATCGCGTGGGCGAACCGAAGAACGCCGGCTTGATTGTGAAGCCAGAAGGTCACACTACGCTGATCGTGGAAACGACCTGCGAAATCGGCGACTTCAAATGGCAGGGCGGCGATGAAGCGAAGGAGCGCATCTATGCCGATCTTGAACTCGAAGGCATCTGCAAGAAAGAAGACGTCGTCGAAGTGAATCTGATGCACTGCGAAACAGGTTATCCAGTGTTTGCTCTCGGATTCGAGCCGCACTTGGAGAAAGTGATGAAATGGGTCAAAGGGATCACCAACTTGCAGAGCAATGGACGTCAGGGCGGATTCAAATATCCCAACATGCATTCCGCGATGCGGATGGGTGCGACCTGCGCGATGACGGTGTTGAAACGGATCAACGGATAGGGTTTCCGTTATTAATTACTTCACAACCGGAGCAGTGATCTCACGATATTGCTCGCGACTGAGCAGGAAAAGATCCGGGTTGCCATCGAGTTTACCGTAACAAGCGGCACCGGGTCGACTCGGATTAGTGGAGACAAATGTCAGCGTGTGCGCCGTGGTCGGATCGTCGGGCTTGGAGGGATTGATGACCGATATTTGAACTGTGAGCGACGGATTTTTCAGGGCTTCATATCCGACGGTGCGGTCGGTGACCCAGGTCTCCGCGGTGAGGCTGACGAGTTTGTTGAGCAGAGCGTCAGCTTTTTCTTTTTGAATGAGTGCGGTGATATCCTTGGTGGCAATCTCGCCTTTCCATGAATTCACAGAAGGATCGTAGTCGAGAGTGACGGCCGGAGAATCACCTTCCGAAACCACAATGCGACGGACGACCAGGGTGCTGAGATTCAGGACGCTGAGGTTCTGCCATTTCACGCTGTCGGTGGGGATGGAACTGAGCAGCGAAGGATTGATGCGATAGATGAAGGGCTCGTGGTCGTAGCGGCAAAAGACCCGGTTTTCTCCACTTACTCCGAACTGGAGCAGGTTGGATTTTCCACTTTCACGCCATTCAAGTTCAAGAAAAGGCTGATGGAGTCCAAAGGGCTCCAGGTTGGAGACGGCGTCTGAGGCGAACTCGCGAATCTGCGTGGCATTGAGTTCACTGAACAACTGCATGACGCGTTCCTGATTGGCGGGCGCGATCTTGCCGAAACGGGTCAGCATCCAAGTCTCGCCTTGTTTATCGAGAATGATTTCAGGCTGGGTGGTATTGCGAATTCGCAGCGCGGTGACAGAGGCGGTGTCAATGGAGGCGAGGCGGGTCTCGCGCAGATCATTGGGTTGCAATTTCCAAACAGCGGCGGCTTTGCCTGGGAGAATATAGCTGCCGGGGCGGTTGCTGACCGTGGCGAGAATTTCCGCTTCCGGATCAGCAGTGGGCTGGAGCGAAAGTTCCACGGGCTCACTGAGGTCATCGGCTTCAATGCTGACCTTCATCGCAGGCAGAACAGCGCTGGTGGAGGCAGCGGCGGTGGGAATTTTCCCAGCGGGCCGGGCTTCAATGTGGAGCAGCGCCGCGAGCACCGCATTGACGCGCCCGTCACTGGCGCGAGTTTGGAAGGGTTTGGCCAGCTCCCAGGTGCGCTTGGCTTCGCGGCGGAATTCCATAAGGCCGGTGCCGGCCGAGAAGGTGATGCGTTTCACCTTGTCCGCCTTCAGCCGGATGAGAGCGGGATCGCGCCAGGCTTGGGCGGGCGTTTGCAGCATGGTGAGGAAGTCGAACTTCTTCGCGGATGATTCTTTGGATTTTGCAAGTTCGGCAAAAGGCAGGCGCGCGGCATGGATGACATCGCCTCCCTTCAACTGCGGGATGGAGATGTAGAGGGAGTTCTCGATCGCGGTGTGGGTGCCCACCTTACAAGTGGCGAGTTTCTTTCCCGCGCCGGAGATGGTGAGCATCATCGATGTGCCATTGAGCCCGCTGCGCTTGAGCTGATCGCTGGAAAAGGAGCCGGGCTCGATGGTGGCGAGATTCTCCAGGCGCAGGAGGATCTCGAGAACAGCCAGGATGGGCATGGGGTTGGCACGGTCTTCGACCGGTGCAGAGACCCACCAGTTCTCACCGCGGCGCTGGAGGGAGACAGATTGATCTTTTCCGGTGATCTCGATGGAGTCGACCTGCTGTTTATCGAAGGTGAACAGACGCTGGCCGGCCCCCACGGATTCAGGAGCGAGTGCGGTATTATCCCTGAAGACGAACCATGCAAGTCCGGCAGTGAAGATGATGAGGGCAATGGTGGTGCGAAGTCGCATGTAAAATAATTCGCGCCAATCTGCGGGAAGATATTCTTTCTAGCGCAGATTTACGCGAGGGCAAGGTGTGACCGATTACGAACGCCGGTGCGACCAGACGAGAAAGCCCAGCAGCAGGGCGACGCTAGGGAGCATGATCACCGTGGTCTGAAAAATCTGGCGGCGCTGGTCGTCAGCAAGCTGGATGCGGAAGAACTGCTTGCGCTTGGGTGTGATTCCCATGAGGCGCTCGCGATTCAGCATCCAGTTGATGGAGGAGGAAATAAAATCCTGGTCGACCGCCAGTCGCGTGGCTGGATTCAACAGCGTGTCGTTGCCGACGATGACCATGCGGGCGCTATCCACGCGAAGTCGTTCGTCGGAGACCGCCCCGCGCTCCACGCTGGCGGCGATATGAACCGGGGGCTTCGTATCATTGGCATCAGCCTTGGGAATTTCATCCAGATAGCGCGACTCCCCCCAGTAACGTTCTGCGGCATCGATCAGCGGCGTGACTTCGATATGCTTCGCGCGAAATTCCGGCGCGGTGCCGACAAGATTGAGCGACTGCGTTTGTCCGCTGAAGCGGCTTCCAGCAGCAGCGAAAGGCTTGCTGATGGGCGAATCGTTGAGGAATACGGCTTGAACGCTGAACTCCTTGCGCGGACCAGCGCTGGTGCTTTCTGCAAAAAGAACCCGGTCGGTCCGAGGGGCAACGCCATTGACCGCCAGAAAATTGTGCAACCGCGGAGTGTCACCTTTGGGATTCAGCAGCACGAGAAGCGCCGCGCGTTTCGTATTCCAATATGCTTGCAGCATGGCCAGCTCGCGTTCGCTCAAATCATATTGCGCACCCGAAAGCACGAGTCCGTCGGCATCGGGAGGAATGGCGGTAACGTCGGTAAAGTTGAGGGGTGCAGTTTCAATGTTTTGCCGGCGACCGATGTCTGCGAGCGTGGCAAAATCGGGGGCGGCATCGCGACCGCCCGTGGCCCCCTTGCCCGTGATGAAATAAAATTTACGGACGCTGCCTTCGATGAGGCCGACAATCGCGGAGATCACTGCGTCCTCGCCCCGGTAATCAATCGTGGGATCATCCCGATTGCCATCTGCGCCGCGAATGATGAGTTCCTCCTCACCGATGAAGCGCACGCGGTCGGCGGCCCGCACCAGAATGCCATTGCCGTGCAGGGAGATGTTATTTTGCAGCTTGAGTTCTTCGGCGCGTTCCAGATCGCGCGCGGGGTCGATTTCATCCACCCTGATCCGGGTGCGTTTGACTCTGCGGAATTCTTCGAGCAGCGCGCGTGAATCATGAATGGTGTCGGAGTCGCGCGTAAAGATGAGAGTGAGGAAGACATCCTTATTGAGCTTGCGCAGATAACCGGTGGTTCTCTCGCTCAGGGTGTAATCGCGGCTCGGGGTCAGATCGCGCAGGACGAAATGGTGATAGCTGGCGTAGTTTACAATGAGGAAGAGCGCGAACAGCAGGACGAGCTGAAGCAGTGCATTAAGGCCGATGCCCCAGCGATGCAGAGAGCGCGGCGCAACCTGTCTGGGTGTAATGTCTTTCTGGTCAGTCATGATTCACAGACGCCAGCGGCGGAATTCCAAAACGTGATGAGTCAGTGCGAGAAATACGATCATCAGACTCGAATAATAAACCAGAGGACGGGTGTCGAGCAGGCCGTTGGTAAAGGAGGGAATATGCTCCACGGTAGCAAAGTAATGAACGAATCCCTGGAACAACGGCGGCACACCCGCGCCAAGGTAGAGAACGAAAACGCCCAGGAGAAAGTGCAGCAGGCTGATCGTGAAAGAGAGTGCTGCCGCGACGATCTGGTTTGATGTCAGCGCTGAAGCAAAGCAACCCGCCGCAATATTGAACAGGCCCAGAAAGAACAGGAGGAGATAAGATCCAATGATCTGTCCCTGCGGAATCTCCGTCGCGCCCTTGGTCATAAACTGAAACAGATGGAAATTTCCCAGGCTGGGCAGCCAGAGCAGACAATAGAAAAACATAGCGGCGGAAAACTTCGCCAGCACCACCTGCCAGGTATGAACTGGCGCAGTAAACAGCGTCTCGTATGTGCCCATTTTCCGTTCCTCGGCAAAGAGGCGCATGGTCAGCAGCGGAAAAATGAAGAAATAAGAAAGCCAGAACCAGCGGGAAAAAAATGTCAGCGCCACGATGCTTTGAGACTGCGGGCCGCTTTCGAGCATGGCAACGGCAGCATGAAATGACAGGCCGTTGATCAGCATCACCATCGCCAGCACCACCCACGCCACCGGCGAGAAGAAGAGCGAACGAATTTCCTTGAAGAATAGCGTGCTGAGGATGCGCATGAAGAATGATGAGAGTTTACTTGCCCTCGGTGAGCTCGACGAAGACATCTTCGAGGCTGGGGAGTTCGCGGTGGAGTTCGCGGATGTGCCATTGCTTTTGCAGTGCGACTTCAAAGATCGCGGCCCGCACGTCGGCGCGGGCTTCGACGCGGAGGGTAAACCGTTTCCAATCGCCATCGGCCTTGCGCTCAGTGATTTTACGAACCCCGCTGATTTTGGCGAGCTCTTCATCGAAGGGGCCCTGGCCTTGGAGTTCGAGTTTAACGTCAGTGGCGGCGCGCAATTTACGCACGAGATTGCGCGGACTGTCATCCGCGCAAATCTGACCACGATGAATCAGCAGGACGCGATCACAGCTTTGCTCGACTTCGCCGAGAAGATGAGTGGAGAGCAAGATGGTCTGCTCCGGCCTCAATTCCGCCAGCAGCTCGCGAATGTGGCGCATCTGGAGCGGATCGAGTCCGTTGGAGGGTTCGTCGAGAATGAGCAGCGGCGGACGGCTGATGAGCGCATCGGCCAAAGCGACGCGCTGTCGAAAGCCTTTGGACAAGGTGGCGATGATCTTGCGTTTCGAAGCCGTAAGTCCGCAGGCTTCCATGACATCGTCGCCGCGTTTACGAAGCTCCCGGCCGCGGAGTCCCTTGAGTGCGCCACGGAAATGAAGATATTCATTCACGCGCATGTCGAGATAGAGCGGGGCGTTCTCCGGCATGTAGCCGATGCTTTGACGCGCCTTGATGGATTCATGAAAGACATCGAACCCATTGACCCGCGCAGTGCCACTCGTCGGCGAAAGGTAGCCAGCGAGGATGCGCATCGTGGTGCTCTTGCCTGCGCCATTGGGCCCGAGGAAGCCGACGCACTGGCCAGCTTCGACACTGAAGGTCAATCCGTCCACAGCAGTGCGTCCGGCATACTGCTTGGTGAGGGAGTTGACTTCAATCATGGAATTCGGGTTATGATTTATTAATTATTGGCGGTTCTGGAGACGGATTTGGTTCCCCATCCTTTCATAACCCGTTGCCTTTAACTATTAACTTCGCGCGTCCCACGCGTCACGGGAGCAGCTTGATGAAGATGTCTTTGTAGAAGGTCGTGCTTTTGGGATCATGCCCCTGAAGGGCGATCGTGCCTTCGCTCAATTTGCGTCCCGGCATATTTTTCAGCGCGGTGGCCGGATCCCAGCCTTCGGGCTCCGTCCAATCCACGGTGACTTTGCCATCGATGCTGATGGTGATGCGTTTGCCTTCGACCTTGATCGAGTAGTCAAACCACTCGTTGTCTTTGTTAGGCGCGTTGTTCAAAACGTCCTGCACGGCGTAGAGTCCGCCTGTTTTCTTATTGTCCGAGTGCGTGGCGTTGACCTGGCACTCGTAGCCCTTGGCGGGCCAGCCTTTTTCTTGGAATTCAGTGTGAATGTAAATGCCGCTGTTGGAGCCGGGCGTGGTTTTTACTTTGGCTTTCAGTTCAAAATTCTTGAATTTTGCCGCGCCATCAGCGCCGACGTAGAACAGGTGCGCGCGACCACCGCTGACTTTTAGCTCGCCGTTTTCCACTGAAAATACACCGGGAGCCTCATCATTTGACTTCCAGCCCGCGAGATCTTTGCCGTTGAAGAGAGAAATCCAGCCGTCTTCAGCGCGGAGAGCGGGATTGAATGTGAACGAAGCTAGTATCGTGAGGGCAAGCAGGATCGTTTTCATGGACGCGCAGCTTGCACGATGCGGTGATGCTTGTCGAGCGAGAATGAACCGCAGCATTCACTCGCTTGAAACAAGACCTTGAGTTCCGGGATTCAGCCGGGGCGGGAGTGCCGCAGCGCCCTGAATCCGGAAACTCTTGGCCGATGGTTGCGCTTAGTCCTTCAACTTGGCAATCGCTTTGTCGCGGGCCTCGATGGCCAGTTTCCAGGCGTTCTCCATGCCGAGTTTTTCGACCGAGAAGGATTTTTTCACTACTTTGCCTGGTTCAGGACTCCATGAGGCTTCGACGTGGTCGTAGCTGTAGACTTTATCGCCGACCTTGATGTTGGTCTTGCGCAGGCGGATGCCCCGGTGACCTGAGGTGTTGCGGGCGGTGATTTTTTCCGCAAGTTCCCGACGGGTGAAGGGCTTCATTTTGCGCTCCATCTTGTCACGAACTGCACGCGATTCTTCCAAGGCCTTCGCCTTGCCGCCGTGAGCGGAGTCGGAGAAGAATCGGTTGAAACGCACGCCTCGCCGATAGATACGCACTTCCCATCCGCGGATGGGACGACGTCCTTCGACTGCGCGTGTTTCGATGCGCGTGATGTTTTGGTTTGGGTTTGGTTTTCTTGCCATGGCAGTGGTGGTTTATGGGTTTTGTTTTATAGCTTCCTCGTCTTGCTGGTGCTCAACGAAGAAGAAAATTTTATGGGTCGTCGTGCTGCCGGACGAGTTTCTGATAAAGGCTGGCGATGCGGCGCGTGGTGGAGCCTGGGGCATGAGTGAGTTTCCGACCGTCAATGTGCGAGATGGGCTGCACGCCGCGGATGGATGAAGTAAGAAAAGCTTCTTCGGCCTGCAACAACGCCGAGAAGGAAAGTTTTTTTTCCTCTATTGGATCGCCATGCGAGCAGCAGCATTCCAGCACCAGTTCGCGCGTGATGCCGGGGAGACAGCCGGAAGAAAGCGGCGGCGTGAAGGTGCGTCCGTTGCGCACGATAAAGACATTGGTCGTTGCCCCTTCGCAGAGTTCGCCCCGGGTGTTAGCGAAGACGGCTTCCCCCGCGCCTCGGGAATGTGCGGCGCCGAGCGCCAGGATGTTGTCAGCGTAGGATGAGCACTTGGCGCCTGCACTGGCGCTGCGCTCGTTGCGC
>JAIOQF010000183.1 GCA_021413535.1 Verrucomicrobiota bacterium | reverse complement strand
AAAGACGATGACAAGGACAAGAAATAGCGATGGCAGATTCTATTTTGCAGCGGTCTTTTCAGGCCTGACAAACTCGAAACTCGCCAATTAATTGCTCAAAACCTGCTCCGTCATTTTGCTTTTTCTGTAAAAGGCAGTCCGGGGATGGGGCCGTAACCGTAAAAGGCGGATCGGCCTCCAGCGAGAGGTAGCTGAAAGTCGAAGACGCTGACGCCGTTTCGGCGTTGATCCTCGAAGGAGCGGCCATCACTGGAACCAAACACAATGGGTTTGGCGTCGCTTTTGCGCTTGCCGAGATAGAGCATGACGTGAGTGACGGGAAGTTCTCGATTTGTTGCCGTGTCAGTGGTGCCCGTCCAAAAAAGCAGACAGCCTGGACGGAGCAGGGAGAACGCGTTGTCCTTCAGACTCGATTTGCCCTCAGTGAGATTCAGCACGGAATCACGCATCACCCACCGGCAGATGTCATCAGACTGGCGCGGCACGTTTTTGAAGCCGTTGTTTTTTAACAGATAATAAATCGTGCCGGAGCAGTCCATGCCTCCGTTTGCTGGGTCAGCAGAGCCATACTGGTAACGAAGGTTCTTCGTAGTGAGTTTCAGCGCCTGGCGCACGAGGTCTTGCAGCGCCGGCGGGTAACTGTCGAAGTCGGCAAGCTCCTCTGCAGCAAGAGTGGAAACCTCAGCCGTCTTTGGATCGTGTTTAACTGGATCGAGTGGCGAGGTGCGCGGTGTCACTGTGGAGCTGGTCTCCACCTGCTGCGGCAGGGCTTGTTCATGCTCTGGTTCGCTGCTGGGTGGTGCAGCGGCACCATCTCGTTTCACGGCAATAGTCAGAATGCTTGCCAGTGAGATTATTGAGATAATGGGGAGGCGGTTCACCGGTAGTGATGAAATGAATGGTGGTGATACGAATGCTGGCCCAGTTCTCTCTCACTTGATCCCGGCATGCAAGAACCCAGTCATCACTTTTTCTTGAACCGCTGTTACTCAGGTAGATCTTGTCCAATCCCCGCTGCAAGATCGAGCAACGCCTCGCCGGTTTCGCATAGTCCACGAGAACCGTAGCGACAAACGCTGCACTCGCTTATGTGAGAAAAATATCCAGCGGACGCAGGAGGATTCGGCGGTTCATGGCTAGCTTGGCCGTATTTTTCTGCATCGACGGCAAAAAGCTTTTCAATCATTCATGATGATGCCTCATGCGATGAAATATCACCATGGGGTGCAACCCTACCGCTGCGCACTAGCGCCTCTCTACATTCGACATCGCCTAGAGATAGTGGCTCTAGCGCCGGTTCTTCTGGCGCATGCGCATCCAGGTCGGCACGTCGAGATCCTCGCCTTCGATGATGGTCTTGTCGGTGCCTTTGAAGCGGGCGATCTCATCCTGATGAAGATTGAGGGTGGGCTGCAACATGGAATCGGTTGATGCGCCGACGGCAACAAGTTCCGCTTCCGGTTTGGGCGCGGGCGAATGCGGGATCATGTCGCGGGCAGGTTCAAGCTCCTCCTCAAATTCATGCTGGGGTGGGGGAGTGTGAACGGTTTTCGGTTGCACACGCTGACGAGTAGCGGGTTTGGGGGTGATGACTGATGCGGGAAGCGGGGCTTCCTCTTCTTCTTCGATGGAATCAGAGTCATCTTCGATGACGGAAAAGATTGAGGTCTTGATCAGCGCTGGTGGTTCTTCCTCATGGGCGGGTGGCGCGGGTGGCAGGGGCGCTTTTTGGCCCGCGTGATGGAGGCGGGTTTTTCTTCGACGGCGGCGCTGGTCTCTGCAACGGGTTCGGCGGCGGCGGGTCTGAGTTCGCAGGCCATTTCATGAGCACTGAGGGAACTGAGCAGCGTGAGCGCGAGACTGTCGCCAAGCTTGGCGTCGACGGAAATGCCGAAGAGGATTTGAGTGTGATCAGGCACGTGCTTGCCGAGCTGTTTCATCAGGCTCTCGACTTCGGTGAGCGTGAGAGTATCACCGCCGGCGACGTGAACGATGAGATTTTTCGACTGCTGGAGAAGCTGGCCCTGATGGATGAGCGGGCTCTTGAGCGCTTTCTTGAGAGCTTCGGGCACACGGTTGGCGCCGCGGGCTTCGCCGAAGCCGAACAGGCAGCGGGCGTTCGGGCTGCGCAGCGCGGTCATGAGATCGGAAAGTCCGAGGCGCACCAGGCCCGGTTGCATGACCATGGAGGTGATGGCGCGCACGCTGTGTCCGATGATCTGATCGGCTTGCGAGAAAGCCTTTTGGATGCCTTCACGCGGGAGCACCAGTTCGCCCATGCGATTATTTTCAAAAAGAATCAGCGCATCGGAACTGGCATGTAGTTGCTCCAGGGCCATTTCCGCCTGCACGAGGCGGCGGCGACCTTCAAATGAAAACGGTGTCGTGGCAAAAATGAAGACTAATGCACCGCAGTCTTTTGCGATTTGGGCGACGACGGGCACTGCGCCGGAGCCAGTTCCGCCGCCGAGACCGGCGCAAATAAAAACCATTTCGTGGCCTTGAATCAATGATCGAATGCTTTCGGCTGAGTCTTCAGCGGCACTGCGACCGAGTTCCGGATCGCCGCCGGAGCCGATGCCGCGCATGATGTCGGTGCCTAGCTGGAGTTTGTGCTGGGTCATCGCGTGACTGAGGACGCGCACATCGGTGTGCATACCGATGAGCCTGGCGTCGACGATGCGATCCAGTGCAATGCGGTCGAGCACATTCAACCCCGCGCCGCCGATGCCGACGACACAAATTTTGACGGGTGCGGAGACAACGTGCTCACGATCCTGGGTGCGGTCATATTCTACCATGGGAGTGCGGGGGTTGAGGTTGGATTAGTTTGATGGTTTGTTGATTAAAAGCCAAGCAGCAAATGAAATATTTCAGCGCGGATTTTTTAAAAAATTACAGGGTCCAACTGCCAAAAACATCAGCCATGCGGCGACCGAGTTTGGCCAGTGGTGAGAGCCAGGGTTTTTCGGCGTCCATGAGCTGGGCGTAGCGAATGAGGCCGATGGGCGCGGCGTAGCAGGGGTTCTCGTAGGACGCAGCCGATCCGCCGGTGGCGGAAGTGGTGCCGCTGCGGGTGACGCGCACGCCGAAGACATCACGTGCCAGTTGATCGATGCCACGCATCAGGCTGACGCCGCCGGTGAGATAGACTCCGGCACCGAGCATGCCGATGTAATCGGTGCAGCGCAGTCGAATTTGTTCCAGAATTTCCCGGGTGCGCATGTGCATGACTTCGTTCATGAGGGCGCGATCAACTTCACCGACGCACATGCCGTTTTCATCTTCGATCTTGATCATGTCGCCGGGCGGCACGTCGTCGTAGATCACGGAGCCTTCCTCGACCTTGAGTCGTTCGGCGCGGCCATGCTGGATCTGGAAACAGAGGGAGATGTCATTCGTGATGTGGTCGCCACCGAGGGGAATGCTGCCGGTGGCGGTGAGCATGCCTTCGGTGTAGAGAACGTAGTCCGCGGTGCCCCCGCCGAAATCAATCAAGAGCGCGCCGTGCTGTTTGGCGTCTTTGTTCAGCACCACTTGTGCGGCGGCGAGCGGAAGAAAGACAACATCTTCCACTTCCAGCGGAACCTGGCGAACCAGACGAATGGAATTCTGCACGCGACTGCGCACGCCGTGGATGACGTGGAACTCGGCGCCGATGGTGTTGGCGGTGCGACCGATGAGGGAGCGCACATGATCCTGGCCGTCGACTGAATATTTGCGCGGGATGCGATGGAGGAAGACGTGATTCTGCGGGATGTCGACATTGCAGGCGATCTCACGAACATCTTCGAGATCGTCTTCTGTGATTTGATTCTGATCGGGTGGGAGGCGGTAGACACCGGCGTTGTTGATGCTCTCGATGTGGGATCCAGTAACGCCAAGGAAGACGTTGCGGATCATCACGTCACTGCGGTCCTCGGCGCGGAGCAGCGCGTCATTGAGACAAGTCTGTGCGATTTCGGCATCGACGATTTCACCTTTACGGATGCCGCGCGAGGGAGCCTGGCCGACACCGAGAATCTTGATGGCACCATCCCGTTTTACTTCGGCGACGACGACGCAAATTTTTGAAGTTCCGATTTCAAGTCCTGCGTAAATGGTGCTCTTGGCCATGATGTGTTGTGTTGAGTTGAGGTTGGTAATTTCAGCGCACAGCGGCGATGGTGCGACGGCTGTTGGAAGGGGTGATGGTCGCGGTGGACGACTGGAGAGTAACGGGCACGTTGTGTTCGACGAGAAGGTTGACTGTGGCGACGCGCATGTTGCGTTGGCTGGCGGCGTCGAGCGTGCGTTGGAGGCGATGGAGTTCTGTGACGGGATTGCCATCGGCCGGGAAAGTTGCAGTGAGCCCGGAATCGAAGCGAACCACGAGTGCGTGAGCTCGTGTCGCATCGATCTTGGTCAGATGGTGGAGTTCATTCAGCGGAGAATTTTCGTAAAGTTGCTGCAACTTCAACGCGGCCAGCGCGGCGGGCGACTCCACGTGCTTGCCGGGAACGATGCGCGGCAACTTATCGACTGAAATAACCGGGAGCTTCTGGTCTGCAGCCTCCTGATTGGCGTTAGGCAGCACGATGCCCTGATCATCCAGCAGACAGCCATAACCTGGAACCCGGGCGGCGATGGCTTTGTCGGGACACTCCAGCCAGGCAACAGGCGTGCGCTGCTGAACTTCCACCAAGATCGTTCCGGGAAACTGGCGCGTGACCGTCACCGTGCGCACCTCGGGGAGCGTGTCCAAGCGATCATGCACCGCCCGCAGCGAAACCATGAGCAAATTATCACCGAGCTTCAATCCAGAAGCGGCGGTGATTTCAGTTTGGGTGAGGGGCCCCTTGGTAACGATGTTAATATTCTGAATGTGGAAATCACGATTGCTGACAAAGGCCTCCATCACGACGACCTTCATCAGTGCGAGGAACACGATGGCAGAAAGCAAGCCGAAGGCCCAGCGAGCGCCAACACCAGCACGCTTGCGCAAAGTCGCGCGACGGGTGGCGACCGTTTCTGGATTCATATCGAGGCGGTGAATTTCCGTGCGCGCAGGTTTCTTGCGACGAAAGGCGTAGTTACCAGTCGAGGTGCGGCGACGACGCTTGTTGCTGGTAAAAAGTTTGATCATGCTGGCAGTTGGTGGCGGCTAGTTCTTCCTTCGGGCTTCAAGCGAAAGATTGATAATGCGCTCCATGAGCTGCGGAAATTCTATGCCTGCCGCTCTGGCCGCCTTGGGCAGCAGACTGGAGGAGGTCATGCCGGGGATGGTATTGATCTCAAGAACGAAGGGTTCGCCATCCGCCCGCAGCATGATGTCGACACGCCCGTAAACTTCCACGCCCAGCGCACGCATGGCGGAGAGCGCAGCGTCCTGCACTCGCAAAGTTGTGCGCGCTGGAAGATCCGCCGGGCAGTGATAGTTTGTTTTCCCCGTGCCGCCCATCCAGGGATATTTGTTATTGATGTCGTAAAAGCCGCTGACTGGTTCAATGTGAATTACAGGCAACGCCTCGTTGCCGATTACGCCGACAGTGAGTTCCTTGCCTTCGATAAATTCTTCCACCAGAGTTTCGTTGCCAAATTTCCGGGCGTCATCCAGCGCAGGCGCGAGTTCATCAGCGCTGCGGATGATGTGGACTCCGACACTCGATCCTTCGCGCGGCGGCTTGACGACGAGCGGAAGATCAATTTGTAGAGCGTCCGCATGATCAAGCCGCAGCGTCTGGCTGCGCGGCGTGGGCACACCGGCGGCGATGAATTTTTCTTTGCTTAATACTTTGTCGAACGCAATCCGACTCGTCTCCACGCCCGCGCCCGTGTAAGGAATGCGCCGTTCCTCCAGAATGCGCTGCACTTGTCCGTCTTCGCCGAACGTTCCGTGAATCATGTTCACGGCGATCAAGACATCATCGGGAATTTCGAAAGCTGCGGATGCAACATCGATGTCACAAACCACGGCCCCGAGCAGGATGAGCGCCTCGATGACACTTTCCGCTGACTTGAGGGACACGGCTCTTTCGGAGCCGGGGCCGCCTTTGAGAACAGCGATTTTCTGATTTTTCAGAGTCATCGGGGAGGTGAGAAAAGGTCGATGCTGGTAATTGTGGGCAATTATTGGTTTTTAGTGAAATTAAGCAAGGTTAATTATTAGTATTTTTGTTCTATTTGATCCATGCGACCACCTATCGTCGACATGGATTTCCATAATTATAATAAATCGACTTTTTAGCCGATATCAGTCCTGAGGCTGCGATTCGATTTCGATGGCCTCGCATATTTCCCGCCAGCCATCGAAGCGCCAGCGATTCGGAAAGCCCCGGCATTGCTCTGGTTTGACGGGTTGAATTTTACAGGTGTTTTTTCCTTCGAGAAAAATGCACGCGCCATTTTCGCTTTCCGTGAGCGACAGATGCTGTCGGTTGGCGCTCAACCGGGTGAAGCGCTGGATGAACTCCGTTGCATCCAGCTTCAGATGATTTGCGATGGCTTTGATCTCCGGCTCCGTCACGATTACGTCACCCGGCCAGCGGCAGCAGTTCCCGCAGCGCTGGCAGAGATAGGTGGCGTCGGGCTTGTCCGGTGGCATGGCAAACTGGCGGATATTTTTGTTTTCTAGTGGAGGCTCACGATTATTGTAGCGCAAATTCATGAGCACGCGATTCCCAGTGCGCCGACCGCAGCCCGCATCCGCGGTGCCGGTGGATATTCGATTGCACGCGCCGTTGCCGAATGCCGAGGGTGCGGGTGGTCTGGCCTGGGTGCAGTGGCTTTTTCAGAGTGTGCGTGCGCAACGCACGGCGCTGATATTTCAAACCGATGCCGTCGAGCGTGTTCAGGCGCTGGTGGATTGGCAGCGCTTTACGGAAAGCATTTTTCTTCCCGTGCTCGCGCCCGCGTTGCTGCGCGGGTGGCGATCAGCCCAGCAGGGTGATGACGCGGCGCTTGCCGTCTGCGATAAGGAATTGAATTCCAGTCTGCCATCCGCACTAGCTGAGCGCAGCATCGCGGGCGGTGCGATTCTACTCGATCAGACTCGGGGCGCGAAATACCAGGCCGCGCTCGGCCGCTTTCGGGTTCGCGTGGACGATGGAACTTCACCCGGTCATCTGGCGATGGTGTGGTCCGCAGTTGCCGTCTTGTTTCAGATTCCGCCGCTCGATTTGCTGTCGGAGTATTTGCGTGAGGAATGGATTGTCGCGACGCAGCATTGTCCGCATCACGAAGTCCCGCAGGGGCCGCTGGGATTTTTAGGGCTATCAACGAAGGCACTTCATGCCGCTGGAATTCATGGTGACTTTTCTGTCGTAGGGGAGTCTGGCTCGTTGTCGCAAACATAAAACGAAAGCCCCAGGCCGCAGTGAGAGATGGCTGCGACTCGCACAAGCTCGGTCGGCAGGCGTCGAAAGAACGCAATATTTGGCGGCACGCTGAGTCCGAAATCCAGGCAGCCATCAATTAGAGGGGTCACATCACAAACATCCGGTCCATCGCGTCCGTTAACTTCTGCATATCGCCGGGATTGATGCCCATGCGCTGTTCGGAGATGCACCAGCCGGTGTAGCCGATGTCATCAAGCGCGTGCATGATGGCCTTCCAGTCGTTTTTGCCGGCGAGAAAATCACAGTCGAAGCCGGCGTATAAGCCTTGCTTGCTCATCTTGTCGGAGTCGAATTCCTTGAAGTGCAAGCGGTTGATGCGCTTGCCGAGGATGTGAATCCATTGCTCGGGCCAG
>JAIOQF010000182.1 GCA_021413535.1 Verrucomicrobiota bacterium | reverse complement strand
GGCAACCAGGGCGTGCACCAGATGGACATTGCGCGCTGGTTTCTCGGCGAGAACGAGATCGCACCCCAGGCCTGGAGCGTGGGCGGCCGGCTTGGTTACGAGGATGACGGTGAGACGCCGAACACGCAGATTGTTTACCAGGCTTACAAAACCGCGCCGCTAATTTTTGAAGTGCGCGGCCTGCCGTCGACCAAAGAAGTGGCGGATTCAAAGGACGACAAGAACATGGACAAATACATGGGTGCTGGCATCGGTTGCGTCATTCACTGCGAGGGCGGCCATGTCGTGGTGCCCGGCTACTCCGAGGCCATCGCTTATGACAAGGCCGGCGCTGAAATAAAAAGCTGGAAGGGTTCAGACGATCATTTTGAAAACTTCATCAAGGCCGTAAGAAGCCGGAAGCGCGAAGACCTGAACGCGGAGATTCTCGAAGGTCACATCAGCGCCGCGATCTGCCACACCGGAAACATTTCCTATCGACTCGGCGAGAAAAAGAGTGTCGAAGAAATCAAATCAGCTATGGCCAGCCAGACTGGCGCCACAGAAACTTTTGATCGCATGGTGCAGCATCTCGCAGCCAATGGCATCGACTTGAAATCCACGCCGCTCACGATGGGCCCGATACTGCAGTTCGATCCGAAGACTGAGAAGGCCATAGGAAATGAAGGCGCCGCCAAACTCATGACGCGAGAATATCGTGCGCCATTCGTAGTGCCGACGATTGCAGCCTGAGGACTGACACTATTATCTCGACACGCAGGGCTACACTCTGGTAAAAGTGTAACCATGAAATCGATCACCTCGTGCCGAGGAGATCAATCTTGGATTTCAAATCGCGCCGATGGTGGACATCGTGTTCGTCATCATGCTGTTCTTCATGGTGATGGCAGGCGCGGTGAAGGTGGAACGGGAGATTGGGACCAAACTGCCGAGCGGTTGCGGACAGGACATTTCCCACGATGATGAACTCTGGATCAAAATTGATGAAGATGGGGCGGTCTTCCTGAATGACGATAAGATCGTCAGCGAGAAGGATGCAAATTTCTCAAAGCTCACCCAGATACTTTGTCAGATCAGCAGCCAGTCACATGCCAATGGTGCTAGGGACATCGTCACGATTCAGACGGAGCCGCAGACGAAGTATCAGCGGGTCGTGGATGTTTTGAACAGTCTGGCGAACGCAAAAATCGCCGACGTGACGTTCACGGTCGGCGATGAAGAGCTCTAGAAATCACGCCTTCCCGCCGTAGCTCACGAAGTCGTCGGCGTCGAGCCACTCGAACCAGGTGGCCATGTCTTCGCGATGTTCGAAGCCAGCTTCCTTGATGCTCTTGCTGATGAATTCGCGGCTGTCGTTGTCGCTGGCGGCGGCGGATTCACGGAAAGCGCTCCATTGCGCGATCTCCCAGTCGCTGTGTTTATTTTTGGCGTTGGCCTCGATCCACTGGAGGATTTCGCCATCGCCCTTTCCTTTCGCGACTTCAGCCTTCAAGGCTTCGGGATCAATGCCGGCAAACTGGAGAAAACGCTGATCAATCGGGCAGGCGTAGTGGTAGGGGCCGTTTTTACCCGTGAGAACGGCGCGACATTTGTCGAGCATGCGAGGAAGAATGACGTAACCACCAAGGCGGATGCGGCAACTGCGTGGAGGATGAACAGTGAGGTCGGGAGCGGAGAGATTGAGCATAGGCATGGGAATACGCCTCTCGCTTCGCTATGGAGCCAAAAATTACTTAATCTTCGCGCGAGCAGTGATCGCATCGTGCAACTGCACTCATTTATTTAAGTGATCGGATCAGCCGCCTATGGCTTTACCAGCACAGGCACATTCGCCGTTGCCGCGTGACCCTTGGCATCAGTCACGAACACGAACACCCGATACGCCCCGGGTTTGGCTGGCGCTTTAATTCTGGCGCTGCTTCCACTGGATTGAATGAGCCCGTCGATCGAGGGCGGCGGAATCTCACGTCCGTCCGCTCCTCTTTTTTTACTGTCATCGGTGATTTCCCAGTTCATCTGGAGCGTGTCGCCGTCGGGGTCGACGGCTTCGACTTGCACGGTGAATTGTTCCGATGGTTTCAAGATGGAGGTGCTGCACTTGATTGATTTCAATTCCGGAGCGCGGTTGGCGGCCATTCGGTTGCTCCACAATTTTTCCATCACATCGGCTGTCGCAGTGGACTCGTCATTTTTAGTAAACACGCCGAACCAGGTGGCCGTGGCTTCCTGCTTCTGACCCCAGAGAAACAGATAACTTCCAACGCACATTCCTCCGGGTGCGATGGCCTTTTCATAAGCTCGCTGAATCATGTCCGCCTTCTGGGAGCTGGTCTGCTCGATTGGAGCGTTCCATGAGGTCTTGGGCGATTCCCAGAAGCCGCGCGGACCGAACTCGGTCACAATCCAGGAACGGGTCCAGCCAACTTTTTTAAGATACTCACGCAAACCGGGGAGCGCGCCGTAGGTGTTGATGCCAACGAAATCAAGATCGGGGGTGTGCTGGTTCAACCCTTTCATTTTCACTGGATTGAGACCGGCAACCGCTGTGAACGTGGGATGCGCCGGATCCTCCTGATGCACCATCCGGGCGAGGCGATTGAGCTGCTGCCAGTAAGCGTCGTTGCGTCCATCGCCCTCAGCTTCATTACCGAGACCCCAAAGCAACAGCGCCGGATATTCGCGATACTGCCGGATAATCTTTCGAACGCGTTCCAACTGTCGCTCGCAGTTTTCCTCGTTGCGATAGGAAAACCAAGAGCACTCGGGCTCCAGCCAGATGCCGGCGCAGACGGTAAATTTTAATTTGTCCGCTTGCTCGAATGTCGCCGGCAGATCGCGTTCACTCCAAATGCGCACGGAGTTTCCTCCGCGTTTGACCAGCTCATCAAGATGTTCCCGACCGCCCGCGCCCTTGATGAAATAAGGCCTGCCATCGCGCAGAAGACCGCCACCTGGAGTGATGCTAACCTTGATCGCAGCGGCGCGGCTCCAGGTGACGCTGATGACCAGAGCAAGAAATACGAAGATGCGCATGATGTTGCAGGCATTGCATGAGACTGGCCCGTCTCGCAAGGTGGATCATCCGCTATGCCGACGGACAACTAGCCAGCTCTCACCGGCTTACCCTCCCCGCAACGCGTCGCGAATCAGCCTGTCGGCGGTGATGGTCTCCGCACCGGACTTCTTCACGAGGTCACCCACCACCTTTTGAGCTTCGCTCTGCTTGTAGCCCAAGGCGATGAGCGCCAGCATCGCGTCCGTTTGCGCCGCGACCGATGGATCATTCGCGCCCGCGCCGCCTTTCGCCGCCTGCCAGGTGTCAACAATGCCGACCTTGTCTTTCAATTCGAGCACGATGCGCTCGGCCGTTTTCTTGCCCACGCCGCTGATGCGGGAAAGCGCAGCCACGTCACCGCGAATGACGTTGTCTTTGAAATCCGAAACACTGGTGCCACTGAGCACGGCGAGTGCAAGCTTGGGGCCAATGCCGCTGACTCGATCCATGAGAAGCTTGAACAAATCGCGTTCCTCATTGGTGGCAAAGCCGAACAAAGTGTGGTCGCGTTCGGTAATGTGAAGATGCGTGAGCAGGGTTACTTCACCAGGGTTACCCGCTAGCTTGTCGTAAGTGCTCAAGGGCACGAGACATTTGTAACCGACACCGTGAACGTCCACGATGAGCTGATTCGGCAGCGATTCGACGAGCTGTCCGCGCAGGTAAGAAATCATGGGCGACGATGCCAGCGGCCCGCGAGAGGGCAATCAAAAAACCTGCGGCTTGAAACTTAGCGATCTGTATTGAGCCTTTCCACAACGCACCTGCGCACGCGGCCTTCGGTCCCGTAGGTCGCAAAACCAAAAGGCACACATTGGTCGATCTCGCCGGCGCGCAGTCCCAACGTGCGGCCTGCGATATTCGTCTGGATGATCGGACGGTCGTCCAGCAGCACTTTTATCTCCTTCGTGCGGACTTCGATGCGGATGCGATACCATCGGTCATTTACGAAACGTTGACTGCTGCCGGTCAAGTTTTCAGAAGCGTCATAGCCGTCGATGCAAGAGAGGCCCACTTGCGATCCGCCCCAGCCGCCAAGAACGAAGGTGATGAACGTTTTGTCATCACGCACCGGAAATGTCACGCTGCCGAAAAAATCGCCACCGCTGACACGTCGAGCCTCGTAGGTGATCGCGTAATCAGCAACGGGCATCCCATCCTTCAGCCACGAGGGAAAAACGATGCCGGTCATCGGCGAGCCAGCTTTAAGCGTAAAACCGTCTTCTTCGCGTGTGATGCCGCCGCTCTGGAACATCTTGGCTTCCCGCCACTCCTGACTGAGCGCGGGCGAGAACAAGTCCCAATGGGTGATGGTTGGCGTGTGCCCCGCCTTTTCTTTTGAGCAGCTGCATAGGAGGAGCGCGGACACTCCTGTCCGCAACGCGAAAAGGCAGAAGGTTTCAGCGGACAGAAGTGTCCACGCTCCCCTCGATGCCATCGTGCGACTCACTGGCCCGCGCCTCCCATTTTACAAATGAGATCGAAGTCGCGTTTTGACACCAATGTGATGCTCAGGCGGTTGCCGCGTCGCAAAATGAGCATGTCCGCAAGCCGAGGCTCCGCGCGCAGATCGTCCAGAGTGACGAATCTGGAAAAGTCCTTTTCCCACGCCACATCCACAAGCAGCCAGCGCGGTTCCTCCTTCTTGCTGCCCTTGTCGAAATACTCCGATTTCGGATCAAACTGGGTTGGATCCGGTTTCGCTGCACTGATGATGCGCACGACCCCTGCCACGCCGGGCACTTCGCAACTCGAATGATAAAACAGACCGAGGTCACCGGGTTTCATTTCGTCGCGCATCATGTTACGCACCTGATAGTTCCGCACGCCATTCCACGGCTCGGTCTTCTTCGGGCGCTTCTTCAGGTCGTCGAAGGAGAAAGTGTCAGGTTCGGATTTGAGAAGCCAGTGTTGCATGGGGAATAGTGCTGCCGGTGCGGGGTCGTGCCAGTGGATTTTTGCAATCAGCGTGTTGCGACGTCCGTAGGGTATGGTCAGATTCACTTTGCTGATGAAACTTCGCCTTGCCCTCGCTTTGCTCTTCTTGACCGGCTTCGGTCTCGCAGAAACACCTGCGCCAACCAGTCCCGCCAACGAAACATCATTTCTGACGAACGCCCGTCAGCTCACTTTCGAAGGAAAGCGCAGCGGCGAAGGCTATTTCAGCGCGGACGGAAAGAAAATGATTTTCCAAAGCGAGCGTGAAACGGACAACCCGTTCTACCAGATTTATCTGCTCGATTTGGAGACTGGCGACACGGAACGCATCTCGCCGGGCACAGGCAAGACAACCTGCGCTTGGATTCATCCTGACGGTCAACGGGTCATGTTCGCGAGCACGCACCTCGATCCAGAGGCGAAAGCCAAGCAGGAAGCCGAGTTCAAAGAGCGGGCGGAAAACCGCGTGCGGAAATATTCCTGGGACTACGACGAGACCTTCGATCTCTTCGAGTATGAATTAAAAACGAAGACTCTGAAGCCACTCACACACGAGCGCGGCTACGATGCAGAAGGCTGCTACTCGCCCGATGGGAAGAAGATCGTCTTCGCCTCCAACCGCGCGGCGTATTCCAGAAAGCTCAGTCCTACTGATGAGGAGCGGCTGAAGATCGATAAGCAGTATTTCATGGATATCTACGTCATGGATGCTGACGGCACGAATGTGAAACAGCTCACGAATGTGCCGGGCTACGATGGCGGCCCGTTCTTCAGCGCGGACGGAATGAAAATCTGCTGGCGACGCTTCAGCGAGAAAGGAGACACGGCGGAAATATATACCATGAACGTCGATGGCAGCGATCAGCGTCAGATTACCCGCGTCGGCGCGATGTCGTGGGCGCCGTATTTTCATCCGAGTGGCGACTATCTTATCTTTACAAACAACACTCAAGGCTTCCAGAATTTCGAGCTCTTCATCGTGGATGCGCAAGGGAAGCACGATCCAGTTCGAGTGACTTACACGGACGGGTTCGATGGGCTGCCCGTCTTTTCGCCAGACGGCAAAACTCTCGCTTGGACAAGCGGTCGCACCGCTGATGGCAAGTCGCAAATATTCACCGCAGAGTGGAATCACAAAGCTGCTCTAGCCGCATTGGATTTAAATGATTGCTCAGTGATTAAAGAAGCTGGCCAGCGGACGGATGAACAATTGGCAAAGCTGAGCGTCGACATCACCGCTAACGATATGAAACAGCACGTGAGCTATCTTGCGAGCGATGAACTCGAAGGCCGTCTCACGGGCACTGAAGGCGAAAAACTGGCTACTCAATATGTCGCGAATGTCTTCGATAAAATCGGATTACTGCGCGCCGGTGAGAAGGACACATGGTTTGAGAACTTTGATTTCACAGCAGGTGTGGCGCTGGGAGAAGGAAATATCTTTGCGCCAACACACTCCAAGGCGACTCTTGTCTGCAAAGTTGAAAAGGATTGGCGACCACTTTCATTTTCCAGCACGGGAAAGACCTTTGGTATGGGCATTGTCTTTGCGGGCTATGGCATTGAAACGCCTGAAAGCGCTCTGAACTCGGATGGCAAGAAGATCGAGCCCTATGATTCCTACGTGCATCTCGATGTGAAGGACAAATGGGTGCTGGTGCTGCGTTACCTGCCGGAAGACATATCACAGGAACGCCGCAACGAACTCATGTCCTTCACCAGTCTGCGATACAAGGCACTCAAAGCGCGGCAAAAAGGAGCGTGCGGCATCATCGTCGCCAGCGGTCCGAACAGCAAAGTGATAGAGCAGCTTGTTCCGATGACCTTTGATGCATCGCTCGCGTCGTCAGGTATCGCGGCAGTCAGCATCACGGATGCACTGGCTGACTCATTATTGAAAGAGGACGACAAGACTCTAAAAGAACTTCAGACAAAATTAGACAAGGGCGAAATGGTGGCGGGATTTAAACTGAAAGGTTGGTCTGATCTGGAGACCAACATCGAAATTAAGCAGGAGAAGAAACAAGGCCGCAACGTGCTTGGTGTCCTTCCCGCAGGCAATGAACCGAATGGCCACGTCGCGCCGCTTATCGTTTGCGCGCATGTGGATCATCTCGGCAGCAACGGCGGCTCCAACTCGCGCGCGAAAGGTGACGACGTGAAGAAGATTCACCATGGAGCGGACGACAACGCGAGCGGTGTCGCTGGCGTGCTGGAAATTGCCCAGTGGCTCGCCGATCAAAAGAAGCAGGGCAAGTTAGATTTGAAGCGTGACATCATCTTCGCGGCATGGTCGGGCGAAGAGCTTGGATTGCTTGGTTCCAATCACTTTGTGGAAGACTTTGCAAAGATGATCAAGAACGATCCCAACGCCAAGCTCGGCGGCATGTTTGCCGCCTGCCTCAACATGGACATGATTGGCCGTTTCAATAAAACCGTCGTGCTCCAAGGCGTCGGCAGCAGCAGCATCTGGCCTAAGGAAATCGAGAGGCGCAACTCCGTCACCGGCCTGTCCATCACCACACAGAACGACGCTCATCTGCCGACGGACTCGACAACTTTCTATCTGCGCGGCGTCCCCTCTTTGAATGCCTTCACCGGCGCGCATGAAGATTATCACATGCCCTCCGATACTGCAGACAAGATCAACTACGACAAGGCCGCGCAGATTGCGAAATTCATGGGGCTTGTCGCCCGCTCGCTCGCGACCAGTGCCGCCGCGCCAGACTACATCGCGATGGAGACTCCAAAAAATCAGGGCACTCGCACCGGCTTGCGGGTTTATCTCGGCACCATTCCGGACTACGCGCAGGGCGACATCAAAGGCGTGAAACTCAGCGGTGTCTCGCCCATCGGCCCCGCAGCGAAGGCGGGCGTGAAAGCGGGCGATATCATTATCAAACTTGGCGCCAAAGATATCCAGAATATCTATGACTACACCTACGTCATGGGTGATTTGAAAATCGGCATCGAAACGGGCATCACGGTTCTGCGCGACGGCAAGCCAGTGGAGTTGAAAATCCTGCCTGGTTCGCGCGATTGATCAGAGAGACATCCGCGAGGTCAGGCATTCATAGATCTAATGATCTGTTGGCACCCTTTCCTATTGCACCCCGGCTTTTGATATTTTCTCATCCCGCTTAATTTCAGGCTGCGGGATTTTTCCGGGAATATTGAAAATGGGCGACCACTTCTGCAAGGTTTTGGCATCTGTTGTTGGCAGAGTCCCTGAGATGTATTTGATGAGAATCAGTTTCATGTTTTCCGCAGAAAATGCATAGGCCGTGCCCTGCTCTTGATCGCTCTTTTTCAGGTGTGACTCGTTTGCGCCATCAATATAACCTGTGAGGTTCAACCCCGTGGTCGCCACCGTGGCAACACGATCACGGGAGGCCTCAGCCAGTCCAAAATACGGACCGTCTTCAACGATGGCCGTAAAAAAACGTTCAAGCTGGGCCTGCCATTTCTTTCGGAATCCGGGCTTATTCCAATCGCCTGAGCGAATGCGATCATTGCCGAAGATTGAATCCAGTTCATTAAATCTCAGAGTCAGCTCCGGACAAAAATGGAGGCCCCAAGCCGGGCCACGGGCACGCATGACGCCTCCGAGTTCTTGGAACAAAAATGCTTTGACCAAAACATCACCATCCGAAAACCGGACAATGCGATCCATAAGATCCAGCAATGGAATGCTGAACTTGCCACCCGCAGGTTTGACAGCCTGACGAAACTGCGTCGTCTCGACCAGTTTTTTTGCAGGCCCGACGGCCCGGAGATTGGGATCATCGCCCAATGCAGCCAGCCTCTTGAGTTCATCTGGCGTGATTTCCTGCGGGATAAAGCGGAACCCGGCAGACGCCTGCTGCTTGGCCAACCGCAACGTTTTCACATCACCACTGAAGAAAAGACGAGCCAGCGTCTCGTCTTCGCCGGGAAGGACGGCCAGCATGGCTTCAGCCTCACGGCATTCCTTGAAGCGCAGTTTGGCGCAGGCAGCCAATGCCAGCCTGTAGGGCTCTAGCTTCTCCGTTGCCGCCATGGAGTTTTTAGTCTCGGAGAAGGTGGTCAACTCCTGGGCGTAGAGCTTCGACTTGCTGCGAATGCGGCCGAGGGCCACGTTTATATCTTCGGGCAATGTCAGTGCCGGCACCGTGGGATGTTCCAGCGGAGTGATCTCCCTGAGCTTGGACTGAATGGTGGCCAGCGTCACAGTTAGTTCCTGGACAGACTTCTCGAAATCAAGATCCGCCGCGAGTTTTTCCAACACGCCTAGCATCTGCCGCACCTTCTGCACATTTTGGGCAAGCAGAGCGCGCAAGCGATCTTGGACCCGGCCTTGCAATCCCTTGAACTTCGTTTGCATCGCCCGGAGATAGTCGGGCGCGAGCTTCTTCATCTCCTCTTCCATTTCGAGCATCTTCTGCATCAGTTCCTCAGGCGTCTGTTCCTCGGATGAACTAGCCAAAAGCGTATCAATTTCCGCCATATCGGCATCGACCTCCTCCATGCGCTTCAGCTCCAGTCCCGCCCATTTCCGCAAGGCTTCAAGCTTCGCCCTCGTCTCTGGAGAAAGATTGAGCATCCATGAGGCGGAAGATTGCATGATTTTAAGAAGCACCTGGTTCGCCGCACCGGCCATTCGGCCATCGCGCAGCGCTTCCAGTTCTCTCAGCTGGGCCTGGGCATCTCCGTAAAGCTGCATCAGCCAGAGCGCGCCGACGAGAATGATCACGATCACATTAATCGTCGCGAAACGCACACGTCTGGAGTGCTCCTGTCTGCTCAATCTGTCCTCTAGCAGCAAAACAATCTCCTGGACGCGGCTGGCATCTTCTTGCGGAACTGGAAAATAGTAGCGGGCCACCGCGGCCTGAAGTTCAGACAGGCTTTCCTGCATCTTGCGAATGTCCACTGGGGACAAATGTTCGTCGTCCTGCAGCAGATGTTGCAAGCGACCCACATAACTCATGAGTGAAGCGAGAGACTGGATGAACTTGGATTTTAGTTCAGTCTCCGCCTTGATTTCCGCCTCCTCTTTTTCGAGCTTCGCCAGCAGGGCGATTTGTTCAGGAACAAGATTGATCCCCCACTCGCTGTGCAATCTTCGTATCCGCGCGATTCTGGCGCAGACGTTGGGCCAGTTTCCCTGTCTGGCCTGATCGGCCGCTTCCTCAAGTTCAAACTCATCAAGCCAGGCCAGCACTCCGTCTTCCTCGCCGCGCTCAAGGCAGTTGCGCAGTGCGACCAGTTGCGCGTGCGACTGTTTTTTCAGCATGACATCCATCTGCGCCCTGGCTGCAGTGTCCTTGGTCAGCCGGACGATGCTGCGGATCAGCGCCAGTGCCCGGACTTCGTCGCCTGCTTTCATGGCCGCGATACATTCTTTATAGAATGGGCTCTCGGTCGTGATTCCCTTCATATAGAGATCATGCAGCCGCTGCACCGCCGCCGGATCCAGCACCGGCGGGGACGGCAATCCATGTTTCTGGCAATAAGCCTTCCACTTCTTTTCCTCGGAGAGACCCATGTGGTTCACCAGTCCCAGATGAGCCATGAAACCCGGCAGACGCGGCTCCATTTCTGAGATCTGAAGCGCGCGATATTCATCCCTGCCATCCAGTGCGGCCATGATTTCATTCAGGCGCACCGCAGCCTGCTCCCGCCATTGTATGAAAGTGATGAACAGCTCCTTGTCCGCCGGCATCATGCCTCCGGTCGGAACCAGATCGCAGATCGCTTGGACCACGCGGATGACTTCACGCATCGGATTGATTCATCAAAATGAATGCCAACAGAGTCATAAGCAAAGCAGGGCGTCTCTTGTGCTGCTTCGCATAAAGAGCACAGCCTGACTGCTGTTTCCACCCCAAAGTTTTCGTGCAGCGCATGGATAAAGCGCCCATTGCTTCAACGATAAATCACCACCAGAAAAACCACCGCCTCACCCTTGCCGACGTTGACGATGGCATGAGGCACATCAGCCCGATAGGTGGCGGAATCGCTTTTTTTAAGTTCATCCCGGTCGGTGCCAGACTCGACCGCGACGAAACCTTGCTCCACGGTTAGAAATTCGCGAGTGCCTTCATAGTGAGGCTGACTACGTAAAGCGCCGCCCTCGCGCAATGTCACTTCGTAGAACTCGACATCTTTTTCGAGATTGAGCGGCGATAGCGTCCGGATCTGGCATTGCCGATCCGACCGAAAAATCTGCGCGCGATCCGTAGCGCGAATGATCTGGATGCTGGAGGCAGCCTGGGCTGTTTCGATCAGATCATGAAGCGTCAAACCAAAGGCCTGAGAGATACGATAAGTCACACTGAGGGTCGGGTTCGCATTCTCGCGCTCGATTTCACTGAGCATGGAGCGGCTGACCC
>JAIOQF010000181.1 GCA_021413535.1 Verrucomicrobiota bacterium | reverse complement strand
CATCTAACGGATTTTCCAGCAGTCCGTCAATTGCTTTCTCCTCTGTGCTGTGGAAAAGTTTGCCCCACTCTCAGCCAGCCACCCCTCTCACCCGCCCTCTTGTCTTGTCTTCCAGCATGAAAATTCTCGTCACCGGCGGCGCCGGATTCATCGGATCTCACACGGTCGAACGCCTGCTGGCCGACGGTCATCAAGTCGTCATCATCGATGAATTTAACGATTACTACGACCCCGCCATCAAACGCGAGAACATCCGCGCTGTGCGGGATCGCGTCACGCTGATCGAAGGCGACATCCGCCAGCCCGCCAATGTGGAGCGCGCCTTCGCCACGGGACTCGACGCCGTTATTCACCTCGCCGCCCGGGCCGGCGTCCGCCCTTCCATCGAAGCTCCCGAACTCTACATCGACACCAACATCAAAGGCACGTTCCATCTCCTCGAGGCGGCAAAACGCCACGGCGTTAAAAAGTTCGTCTTCGCCAGCAGCAGTTCGGTTTACGGCGTAAACAAAAAAGTTCCCTTCGCCGAGGGCGACCCCATTTTGCAAACCATCAGCCCCTACGCCATGACGAAGATGGCCGGCGAACAGATGTGCTCCAACTACTCCGCGCTGGCCGGCATCCGCACCGTCTGCCTGCGCTTCTTCACCGTCTACGGCCCACGCCAGCGCCCCGATCTCGCCATTTCCAAATTCACCCGCCTCATCCACGAGAACCAGCCCATCGACCGCTACGGCAAAGGCGACACCGCGCGCGACTACACCTTCATCAGCGACATCGTGGACGGCATCCTCGGCGCGCTCGCTTACACGGACAAAACCGATGCACCCAAGTGCGACATCTTTAATCTCGGCGGCTCCCAGACCGTGACGTTGAACGAACTGATTGCCTCCATTGAAAAAGCGGTCGGCAAAAAAGCGCAGATCAACGAAATGCCCGAACAACCCGGCGACGTGCCCCTCACCAGCGCCGATGTCAGCAAAGCGGCGAAGCTCTTGAACTTCAAGCCCACCACTCATATCGACAACGGCATTCCGGAGTTCGTGAAGTGGTGGCTGGAGATGCGAAAGCTGGGGCTACGTTAAATCGCAGTTGTAGTTGCCGAGGTAACGAGGCACTAAAATAGATGGTGCCCATGTCGTCCGCGAAGTAAAGCTAGAGCCTCCTCACGTCGGCTGCTACGAGCGGCATCCTTGGATTGTCTAAGGGTGACTGGACTTTGCCGAGTCGCAATTGCTGGTTGGCGTTGATGATCCCCAGTGTTACATCCGGGGCACATGAATCCCCCGCGCTCCGTCACTGAACTCTGCCAGGCTCTCGTCCGCATTCCTTCGGTGAATCCAGACGGCGATCCTGGATTTGAAAAAACAGGTGAAGCGGAGGTCGCGTCCTATGTGGCCGGCTTCCTGCGGCACTGTGGTGCGGACGTCGTGCTGGAGGAGGTTTTGCCGAATCGGCCGAACGTGATCGGGCGCATGCCCTCACACCCGTCCGCCGATGGCAAACCCAAGCCGCGCATCATGTTTGGCCCGCATCTGGATACTGTCGGGGTCGGCGGCATGACGATCGATCCCTTCGCCGCGGAAGTGCGCGATGGAAAAATCTGGGGGCGCGGCGCCTGCGATACCAAGGGGCCGATGGCTGCGATGCTTTGGGCGCTGTGGGAATTGCGCGAGGAAATTCCCTCGCTACCGGTGGAAGTTCACTTCGCCGGGTTCATGTCCGAGGAGTCGGATCAGCATGGCTCGCGTCATTTTGCGCAGCAGCACGGAAAAGACTATGCGTTTGCACTCATCGCGGAGCCGACCGATTTGAAAATCGTTTTCAAACACAAGGGCTGTCTCTGGGCGGACATCGAGACCTTCGGCATTGCCGTGCATGGTTCGCGACCGGAGCTCGGTGAGAACGCTATTATAAAAATGGCCAAGCTCATCAAGGCGCTGGATGCGGATTTTCGAGCGCAACTTGCGAACGCAGGCGACGACGAATGGCTCGGTCGCACCACGCTCAGCCTGGGTATGATCAAAGGCGGCTCACGCCCGAACATCACCGCCGATCACTGCCAGCTCACGGTGGACATCCGTTACAATCCTGCCGTGCGCGATCAAGGCGGCCCGCTGGAACTGCTGCGCGCATTCGTAAAACAGCACGATGCCACCGCGAAGGTCGAGCCGCGCGGAGCAATGTCGCCCTGCCTCGACACGCCATCGAGCAATATTTTTGTGCAGAAACTCGTCAAAGAAGGAGCCGCGCTCACCGGTGCGCCGTGGTTTTGTGATGCGGCGTTTCTCGCAGAAGCCGGCGTGCCGGCGATCGCGCTCGGACCCGGCAGCATCGCGCAGGCGCATACGAAAGATGAGTGGATTGATGTGCGCGAGCTGGAGATGGGCGCAGAGTTTTGGATGAAATGGCTGCAGAGTTTGTAGTCCGGCCTTCAGGCCGAATCACAGAACATATCTGACGGCCTGAAGGCCGGACTACCTGCTTCCCGTCCCACCTTGCAAGCCCCAAAGCACCTTCACCGCCTGCGCCGCCGCTTTGACATTGTGGACGCGAAAGATATGCGCACCGCGCCTCATCCCCGCGGCGATGCAAGCAAGCGTTCCGGCATCGCGCTCCAGTGGATCCCCTAATCCGAGCACTTCGCCAATTACCGTCTTGCGCGAAACCGGCAGCAGAATGGGCCGATCAAATCGCTGCAATCGCTCAAGCTCGCGGTAGATGCAGAGATTGTCCTCGCGCTGCTTGGCAAAGTCGATGCCGGGATCAAGGATGATTTGCTCCATCGACAAACCGATACTGCAAGCGAGGGCGATCTTTTCCTCAAAAAACGCATCGAGCGCGCCCATCACATCATCGTAGTCCACATGAGTATGGGGCACCTTGGGCTGACCGACGCTGTGCATGATGAGCATGGCAACGCCGTGCTTCGCGCAGAGTTCCGCGTTGCGAGCGTCGGGCAACGCAGAAAGATCGTTTAAAATATCTCCACCCAGCGGAAGCACCTGTTCCACGACTTCGCTACGCCAGGTGTTGATGGAAAGAATGGGTTCTTGGTTCGTTGTGCGCGCTTCAGCGCGTTCAGGAGGTGAACACGCGCTGAAGCGCGCACAACAAACAAGTTCCGCCCATCGCTCTATGAATGGCATCAGCCGCCGCACCTCCTCCTCCACCGTGATCGGCCCGCGGTTCGTGCGCGCACTCTCGGCACCGATGTCGATGATGTCCGCGCCGTCGCGCAGCATTTGCTCGGCTTGCGCGAGAGCGGCGTCCGAATCAAGCGTGCCGTCGTTGCAAAAAGAATCGTCGTTAAGATTGACGATGCCCATCACCAGCGGGCGGCGGGGAAACTGAATACGGTGTTGTCTCGCCTGAAGGATCATCTGGCTCAAAGCGCTGCGGTTGAGCGTTTCCGTTTCTCAAACCGCAGCGTTTCCGTATAGCCAACTTCTTTGGCCAGCTTCATCGCGATATCGAAGCCCGCGCCGACCTCCTCCGGCGCATGGGCGTCGGAATTGATCAGTAGCGGCACCTTCGCCGAGAACGCCAGCTGCAAAAACTCCCGCGCCGGATACAGTTCCTTAACGTCCTTGCGCAACCCGGCGGTGTTGATCTCGAAGGCGGTGCCGGTATCCGCCAGCGCCTGGATGACCGGCTCGTAATAGCGGCGCAAATCACCCGCAGGCCGATGACCAAACTTCTTCGGCAGATCGGGATGGGCCATGAAATCGAATAAGCCGCTGCGGATAGCCTTTTCATAAAGGCGGAAATACAGCGCCCAAATGTCTTCCACACTGCCTTGGGTGAACTTGAATAGATATTTGGGATCGTCGACCGCCCAATCGCGGGCGAGATAATGGACAGCCCCGATCAGATAGTCG
>JAIOQF010000024.1 GCA_021413535.1 Verrucomicrobiota bacterium | reverse complement strand
AAAGTGATGGTGGTGGACTCGCGCACATTGGGATGGTGCAGGGAGGTCTGCATGAGGCGACCGTGAATCTGGTGTGCCGCCCAGAAACCGGCCTCTTCCTGCTCGCTCTCAAACTGCGGCAGGTCTGTCCAAGCGTGGATGTATTTCATGCTGGTAATTAAGTTGGGGAAACGCCTGTGTTAAACTTCTTCTGATTTCTTGCGGTCGTAAAAGTTCGTCTCTTCGGGCGTCATCAGCCGGGCATAAATGACGCGATATTTTTTTCCGTCAGTCCAGAAGACAGAAAAGATGCCGTGGTCAGAGAGTGATTTGCCGAGGGAGTAATAACGGGCTGAGTGACGGCTGGAGCTTTCACCGTCAGGCAGAAACTTGAGCGCGAAGGGATCTTCAAATGACTCCTCGATATCCTTCGGCGGGAGCACCGAAAGGTCGAAGGGAGCGTCTATCCAATCAAAGTCCATGCTGGGTGCGGTCGGGGTCGAATTATTTTTTAGTTCTGAAGGTTATCCTATTCGCTCCGTTGGATCAATTCAATCTCATATCCTTCCGGCGCGTCAATAAAAGCGAACCATCCACTGGCGCTCTCGGTGGGGCCGTCGGAAAGCGGGTAGCCCTTGGCGGCGGAGTGCCGGGCGAAAGCCTGGATGTCATCCACCAAGAACGCGAGGTGAGTGAGGTCCGGCCCGATGATGACCGGACCGCTGGCGGGGTAGCAGCAGATTTCGATGAGTTCCTCGCTCTGCGGCGCCTTGAGGAAGACAAGTTCGGAGCCGCGAGGGGATTTGTGACGGCGGACCTCGGTGAGGCCGAGCACGTCCTTGTAGAAGGAGACCGACTTTTCGAGGTCGGCAACGCGATAACGAGTGTGGTGGAGTTTCTTGACCATGGCAAAATGCGCGCTTCCAGTGGCGGCTGCAATCAGCGTAAGCTGGTTGTGCGCCGCAGCAAGTGCGGATGTAACCACCCTTCGACAAAAATCAACTCAACCGTCAGCTATGTATTTTCTAGGCATCGACAGCGGAACTCAGAGCACCAAGGTCATCGTTCTCGACTACGAGACCGGCCGGATTGTGGCCAGTGCGCAACGAAAATACGATCTCATTGAGGGACTTCAGCCCGGTCATCTGGAACAGCATCCCTCGGATTGGATCCAGGCCACAGATGAAGCCGTCGTGGAATGCGTGCAGAAGCTCGGTGCGGAGCGGTCCAAGATCGCCGGTATTGGTGTCAGTGGCCAGCAGCACGGGCTGGTGGTGCTGGATGCGAAAGACCAAGTCGTGCGTCCGGCGAAACTCTGGTGCGACACATCGACTGCCGCTCAGTGCGACCAGATTGCGCATGAGTTTGGCGGTCAACCGGGATGCATTCACCTGGCCGGGAACGCGATGTTGCCGGGTTACACGATTCCAAAACTTCTCTGGCTCAAGCAGAACGAGCCGGAGAATTTTGCCAAGGTGACTTCGATCCTGCTGCCGCACGATTATCTCAATTTCTGGCTCAGCGGTGTGAAGCGCATGGAATATGGCGATGCCAGCGGCATGGGTATTCTCAATGTGCGCACTCGTGAGTGGTGTTACGAAATCTGCGACTTCATCGACAAGCGCGTGCGCGACATGCTGCCGCCGCTCGGTTCGTCGCTGGAAGCTCATGGTGTTCTTCGACCCGAACTGGCAAAAAAATGGGGCTTGTCTGACAAGGTGGTCATCAGCGCCGGCGGTGGCGACAACATGATGGGCGCGATCGGCACTGGCAATGTGAAGCCCGGTGTTATCACGGCAAGCTTTGGCACCAGCGGAACGCTCTACGGTGTGGCTGCGGAACCCGTGGTCGATGGCCAGGGCGAGGTCGCCGCGTTTTGCGATAGCACGGATCAGTGGCTACCGCTGGTCTGCACGATGAATGTCACCGTCGTGACCGAGCAGGTTCGCGAGATGTTTGGCTGGAGCATTCCGCAACTGGAAGCCGCGGTATCCAGCGCGCCCGCTGGCGCAGAGGGCATCACGTTCCTGCCGTATTTGAATGGCGAGCGCACGCCGAATCTGCCGGAGGGCACCGGTGTGCTGCACGGTTTGCGCACCACTAATATGACGCCGCAGAACATGGCGCGCGCGGCAGTTGAAGGTGCGACACTTGGACTGGCGTATGGTTTGCGGCGGTTCCGTGAGCTGGGCATGAATCCGAAAGAAATTCGACTGACCGGTGGCGGTTCGCAGAGCAAAGCCTGGCGTCAAATCGCGGCGGATGTTTTCAATGCTCCAGCATATTGAGGAACTGACGAGCCGACTGGTGGCGCTCGATGAAAGCACGCGCTGCAAGCCTGATGCAGCCAATGCGGCGTTGTATGCTGATCGACTGGAAAAGATGTCCGGCCTCACGCGTCGATTGCACGAAGTCGAATATCTCTGAGGCATGGCAAAAATTCGGCTTAAAAATCCGGGCAAGCCCATCGTCTGGCTTATTCGCGCCATCTGTGAAACATTGCGCTTTCGCGTGGTGGATCGCTCCGGCATCACGGGGCAGGACATGGATCAGCGCACCTGGATTTTCTGGCACAACCGCATGTTCATTTTTCCATGGTTGCATCAGTGTCTTTTTCCCGGTCGTGGCGGTGCCGTGCTCACCAGCGCCAGCGGTGACGGACAAATTATCGCCGATGTCTGTTCGGATTTGTGATCAAGCTGGCTCAACTCACTGGTGGAAAACTCATTGCCGTGCACGTTCGCTATGATCGTGCACTGCGGCTTCCCACTTGGGATGGCTTTCAGATTCCGCTGCCGTTCTCCGGAGTTGAAATCGAAATAACCAGTCCTTTCACAGTCCCGCGACGCATGACCGAGGAGGAGTGCGAGCAGCACCGTGCGGAACTGGAGAGTAGGATGATAGATGGTTTGGGTGAATGAGCTTGTAGTCCGGCCTTTAGGCCGTCATAACCAAACCGGACAGCCTAAAGGCTGGACTACGAACATCGTCGCTGCTAACCAATATCATGTATTTGATTAAGGGAACTGAAGTCGCCGAAAAGGTGCTCGAGGAATGCAAGCGCGATATCGCAGAACTCGCGGCGCAAGGCAGGCGACCCGGACTCGCGGTGGTGCTGATCGGCGATGACCCGGCTTCGCGCGCTTATGTTCGGAGCAAGGATCGGAAGTGCCGCGAGCTTGGATTGCACTCGGTAAAATTAGAACTGCCCGCGACCACCACGCAGGCAGAGTTGCTGGATGAAATTGCCAAGCTGAATTCTGATCCCGTCATTCACGGCATTCTCGTGCAAAGTCCGCCGCCCAAGCACATTGATGAAGCGGCCATTGTGCGCGCGATTGATCCGCGCAAGGACGTGGATGGTTTTCATCCGGTGAATGTTGCCAAGCTGGCGCTGGAAGATCCGACGGGTTTTGTTCCGTGCACGCCGCTGGGCTGCCAGCGTTTGTTGCTGGAAGCGGGAGTGGAAACCAGCGGAGCGAATGTCGTGGTGCTGGGGCGGAGCATGATTGTAGGCAAACCGATGGCGCTGCTGCTGATGGCGAAGGGCCGGGGAGGCGATGCGACGGTGACGGTGGCGCATTCGCGAACCAAGAATCTTGTTGAAGTCACCCGTCGCGCCGACATCATCATCGCGGCGATCGGGCGCCCACATTTCCTGAAGGCGGACATGGTGCGGGAAGGTGTCGTGGTGATTGATGTCGGCATTAACCGCGTGGATGATCCGGCGAACGACAAAGGTTATAAGCTCGTGGGCGATGTAGCCTTCGATGAAGTTGCGCCGAAGTGCCGGGCTATCACGCCCGTGCCTGGCGGAGTGGGGCCGATGACCATCGCCATGCTGATGGCGAACACGGTCAAGGCGTGCCGGATGATTAAGGGGAAGGCAAGCTGAAGCTTGAACTCCAACGAATGTCCAAAGCGAAGTTTAGAAGTTCGTTGGAGTTCAGGCTTCAGCTTGCTCTGAAAACGAAGAAGGCGGACTCGCGTCCGCCTTCTATAATCTCGAATCGATGGTTGTGCGTTCAGTTCGCTGACACAGCCTTTGACGCAGCGGCATCACGTTTCACCATCAAGGCCATCAGCGCATCGAGCAGTCCGTTGCCGCCTTGCGCGCCGGTAACGGCGACGTCGGGGACGACGCGGACGTTGCGCTCGCCAATGATCTGCATGAGCTGGAGCAGCGCATAGTTTTGTGCGCCGAGCGAGTCCACGCCAACTTTGTAGGCCTCGGCCTTGGCGTTGCCGGTCGCGCGGATGGCGTCGGCTTCACCAGTCGCCCGCAGAGTGATGCTTTCGGCTTCGCCCTGGCTCTGACGCACGGCGGAACGGGCGTGGAGTTCGGCGATTTGCACGCCTTGTTCGGCACCCACAACTTCATGTTGGATGTCAGCGAGACTGGTCTGACGAACGAGTTGCTGGCGTTGTTTTTCTGCGGCCTCTTGCATCTCGTAAGTCTTCTGCTGCTCCTGCGCGATCT
>JAIOQF010000180.1 GCA_021413535.1 Verrucomicrobiota bacterium | reverse complement strand
TCCATGGGTCGAGTCTAGAATCAAATTAATGCAAATAACAATAGTTATATATTATTACCATAAATAATATACCAGATATTCAACAAGTGCAATATTTTTCATAAAGAAAATCAGATTTAATTAATTATCTGGTTTTCTGAAGCAAGCGGGCGGTTTCCCGGGTTCTCCCCCACCCGGTCATGACAAGGCCACTGCCGCCTTACGAGCAAATACCCGCCTGAACGAATTCAGGGTTTCTCATGATGCCAATACAGCGAATTGCGATTTGATCAGATATGAGGCGACGTGGCTTCACACAAACTTCCCCGGATTCAAAATCCCCTGCGGATCCAGCGCAGCTTTCATTCGTCGGTGTGTTTCAACAGCACCAGCGCCGACGGCATCGGCGAACCAGCGCCATTTGGCGATGCCAATGCCGTGCTCGCCCGTGATGGCGCCGCCGATGTCAATGACGTAACTAAACAACTTGTCGAGTGTCGCATCAGCCCGAGCGCGTTCGGTGGGATCATCCATATTTTTCACCATGACGTTCACGTGGATGTTGCCGTCGCCCGCATGACCGAAGCAAGCCACAGGAAAACCGCTGTCAGCTTGGAGCTTTTCCGTGAACTGCACGAGGTCAACGAGCTTGCCGCGCGGGACGACGATGTCTTCGTTGAGTTTCGTGAGGCCGGTGGCGCGCAGGCTGTAGGAAAATTCACGACGCAGCTTCCAGAGCATCTCGCATTCGACTTCGCTCATCGCGGCGGCGATGTCGAGCGCGCCGCGTTGTTCCAGCAGAGCTTGCAATAGTTCAATCTCCACCGGCACCGTTTTTTCCAGTCCATCGACTTCAATCAATAAATGAGCCTCGCCGTGCGGCACGCCCTCGCCGATGTAATTGCGCGCGGCCTGGAGCGTGTAGCGGTCACTGATCTCCATCGCGGAAGGCAGGAAGCCGTTGCTAAAAATAGTCTGCACTGCTGCAGCGGCTTCAGTGAAAGTTTCAAAGCCCACGCTGAGCATGGCGCGCATGGGCGGATGCGGAATAAGGCGCAGCGTGGCCTCGGTCACGACGCCCAACATACCTTCGCTGCCGACGAAGAGACCGACGAGATCGAAGCCGGTCTTGTTTTTGTGGCAGCGTCCACCGGCGCGCAGCACGGTGCCATCGGCCAGCACCACTTCCAGTCCGAGAACGTAGTGGCGGGTGACACCGTATTTCATGCAGCGCGGGCCGCCGGCGTTGGTGGCGATGTTTCCGCCCAGGCTGCACTCGCGCAAACTGGCGGGATCAGGCGGATAAAACCAGCCGCGCTCTTTCACCGCATCCTGCAGATCGCCGGTGATGACACCCGGCTGCACGACGGCCACGCCGTCAGCCTCGTTGATTTCCAAAATGCGATTCATGCGCCGCATTGAAAGCGCGATGCCGCCTTGCAAAGGCACGCAGCCGCCCACGTAACCCACACCCGCCCCGCGTGGGGTGACGGGTATTTTTCTTTCGCTGGCGAAACGCAACAGCGCACTGACTTGAGCGGTGTTCGCCGGAAAAACGACCACGTCCGGCGGATGCGAGGCAAACCATTTGTCGATGCTGTGTTCAACCAGCACCGGTTCTTCGACGGTGACGCAGTCCTGGCCAAGGAGCGCGATGAGTTGAGGAATCCAGTCGGACATGGCGATAGAAAAAGGTTCAGTCACGTTTCGCAACATCTACCAGCGCAGCGTCCTCTTGGCGTATCTTCACGCCGGGCAGATAAAGCAGGACACCAATGAGCAAAGTCGCAAGGCCCCACAGGGTCTCCTTGGTATGCATCTGGTATTGCGACCAGAGCATCCACGCGGACACACACACGAACAGGATCGGCGGAATGGGAAACAACGGAACGCGGAAGGGCCGGGGCGTGTTCGGTTTTTTCACACGGAGCACGATCACGCTGGCGACCGTCGCGGCTGCGCTCAATTCCAGCAGCGCCTGAATATAGTTGAGAACCGAGTTGAATGATCCGGTGAAGATAAGAATCACGGCAAGGATCGCCATGAAAAGCACCGCGCCAACAAGTTCCCCGCGACGGTCGCGGGCATCGAGCCAGCAGAGCGCGCGTGAGTCCTGTCCAACGACCGACAGTGTGGAAGATCCACTCCAAAGCATGGCATTGACCGAGGAGAGCAGGCCAAATGCAATGAGGGCACCCATCCACATGCCGCCTTTTTCGCCGAAGATATTCTTCGCCGCAGCCAGCGCGACTTCCGGCGTGCCGGTCATCGTTTTCCAATCGCCGCCTGTGAGCATGACGCCGTTCAAGCCCACATAAAGCAGCATCACGATCAGCGTGCCGAGCGCGAGTGCGAGCGGGACATTGCGCTTCGGGCGGTGCATCTCGCCTGCAATGTAGGCTGCGCCGTTCCAGCCGGAGTAGGCGAACATGACCCAAAAAAGAGAGGTGGCGAAGTTTTCACTGAACACATGGCCCATGTCACCGGATTTCGGACTCAACAAACTCCAATCTTCGCGCGCCACCACCAGCGCACCTCCGATAAAGGCCACGATGAGCAGCACCTTTAAAACGGTGAGCGTGATATGAAAGCGCTCGAGTGTTTTCGCCCCGGCCAGCCGCAGGGCCGTGAACCCGAGAAGCACCGTGAGCGCGGCATACACTTGGTTGATCCCGGGCCATATCCCATGGACGTAAGCACCGAAGCCCATCGACATCAGCGCCGCCGTCGCCGGAAATCCCGCCGTCACCGAAACCCAGCCCGCGAGAAAACCCGCCAGTGGATGATAAGCCCGTCCAAGCAAGTGGTATTCACCTCCGGATCGCGGCATCATCGCCACGAGCTCGGCGTAACAAAGGGCACCGCACAAAGCGACGATTCCGCCGACGATCCACAACAAAATCACCGGGAAGCCCGACGGGATGGAAGCAATTTGAAATCCAAGGCTGGTGAAAACTCCGGTGCCCACCATGCTGGCCACCACGATGGCGGTGGCGGCCGCCAGGGAGATGCGGTGCGGTTGTTCAGCGGGCATCGCGATTCGTAGCACTGGCTCAACGGATGCGCATTTCTTTTGTCTTCCTTCTTCTCAAAGGCGCATTCCTTGCTATTCTTGCCGCCGAAAATGCATCCAGCCCTTGCCGTCCGTTTCATCCTTGCGCTTCTGCCCGCCTTGCTAGCGGTCCAATGCAGTGCGCCCCCCGAAGCCCCGCATGGCACGCAAATCTTGCGCGCCGAATCGGCGGGCACCGAGGTCTTGTTCCCTGCGCAAACGGCGCTGAACATCCCGCCGGAATCTGCCGCGCTCAATGATTCGGCGCGGTTTCTTGCCGGACTGCCCGCAGAGCGAGGCCGTGATGCTTTTGCACCGTTGCGCGCGAGTGAAGCCTGGAAAAAATACAGCGCGCAACTCGATGGTGTGTGGTCGAACTTCGCAAATCAACACGGTGGTCCGGTCAATTCGTGGGCGCGCTCGCAGATCGACGATCTGCGTTCAGCCAAAGCAGTGTTCTATCCATTCAGCGGTCCCGATTTTCTTTTTGCCCAGCTCTTTTATCCGAAGGCGGAAACTTATGTGCTCTGCGGCTTGGAACCGTGCGAGCCCTTGCCGGCCTGGAATTCGCTCACGCCTGAAGATGTCAGTTCAGGATTGGAAGGACTGGTGAACTCGTTGAGCAGCATTCTGCACTTCAGTTATTTCATCACCAAAGACATGAGACAGGATCTGCAAGCCACACGGTTCCGTGGCGTGCTCCCGGTTTTCATGGTGTTCCTCGCCCGCACCGGTCATGCCATCGAATCGGTGGACGCCGTTCGTCTGGATGGCAACGGCAGCCCCGTGGTGTTCGCCGCCTCGCAGAGCACCGTTCCCGGCTTCCTCATCCGCGTGCGCGGACCGAATGGACCAAAACGCATTTTCTACTTCAGCCAGGATCTTTCCAACGGCTCGCTCTCACCCAACGGCCCCTTCCTTCGTTTCATCGCCAGCCTGGGCAAACCGGCCGCGCTGGTAAAAAGCGCCTCGTATCTCATGCACGAAAGTTACTTCTCAAATGTCCGCAATCATCTGCTGACCCAGACCTGCGGCATCGTGCAGGATCCCAGCGGCGTGCCTTATCATAATGTCCGTGACCAGGGCCTCCGTCTCAGCCTCTACGGCAACTACCAGAACGCGCTCGACATCTTCAAGCAATACGAGCAGCCCGATCTTGCGGTAAGACCGCGCTGAGACCTGCCTTAAGAAAAAGGGTGCTGATTGATGCCGACCGAACTAATCGTCCGGATCACATGCTGCTTGCACTCCTAACGGCTGCGATACCCATGATCACGCCTACAATGGCGATGACGAAGTAGATCGCTAATACGACGATCATCATTACGCCAAAAAACTTCCAGAAGGCCCGCTGCTCATTGAGCGCCTTTTCCAGATCGATGACCTGACGTGAAGCCAGAAGATCACGAATATAGTTGGCGTATTTCCAGAGTTTCATCCCGGGATATATGTAAAGAACGGCAATCAGGGCATACACGGCCGTGAGACCGAAGCCAAAACCGGCACTGAAAGCACTGCTTGCTCCCGTTCCTTTCAACGCGCCCGCAGCACCCATTACCCCCATGGCCACACCGGCCAGCAACATAAAACCGGCGCCAATGAAAACCATCACTGACATGAAGCGCACCCAGGGCTTGGTTTTCTGAAGTTGCAGCAGCACTCCTTGTGTCACGCTCTCACCACTCGTAGCAGCCGAACCGCCAAAGAGATTTGATTGCGGACTCGTGTAGGGATTGTTCGGTTCCATGTTGGTGTCAGTTGTTGGTTAGGCACAGAGATCAACGACCCGGATTGGGAGGCCGACCACGATGTGGCTGGGCTGATTTAGAAAGATATGTCAGAGGTTGTCAAAACCATTCTTTCCGTCTTCAATGGCCACACTCAATCATGGCGGCAGCGGAACTCACGGACACTTTGCAAGCGGTGGAACTCGCTGATGGAGTGGAGATTCATCTGCGTGTCGCCGGCCCCGCGGTTCGCAGCGTGGCCTGGCTGATCGACTTTCTCATCCTCATTGTTTGTTACATCGTCGTGGGGATCATATTTGTCATCGTCTCCCGCTGGACCGGGGACGAGATCGGACAGGGGCTCATGATGCTCTGCATGTTTCTGCTCACATGGTTCTACAATGTGGTGTTCGAAGTGGGGGCCAAAGGCGCCTCGCCCGGTCAGCGTTCGATGGGTCTGAAAGTAGCCGGCGTGAGCGGCGCTCCAGTCTTGCTGTCGCAGTCGATTATTCGGAATCTCCTGCGAGTGATCGACTTCCTGCCCTTTGGCTACTTGCTCGGCTTGGTGTGCTGTCTCTTCACGAAGAAATTCCAGCGCCTCGGCGATCTGGTGGCCAACACCGTCGTGATCTACTCTGGCAAAAAGAAAAATCTGATCGCTCCGCCGAAGGTGAATGCCGAGCCCAGTGCGCCGCCCGTCGCCCTCAGTCGTGAAGAGCAGGCTGCGCTGCTGCTTTTCGTCGAACGTGCGCTGCAATGGTCCGATGCCCGAAAAATCGAACTGTCGAATGTGCTCGAACCCCTGACGGGTGCGACCGGCATGAGCGGCCTGTCGAGGCTCGCGGGCATGACCTTGTGGCTTCAAAACCGGGGAAGAAAATGAACAGGCGAGCCCGCCGTAATCATTCGTCCACCTCTTCATGAACTCCGCAGAATTTGAGCAAGAAAATCAACCGCGCTGGCAGCGGCTAGAAGAAATGATCGAGGGCGTGGAGAAGGGACGCGCACCGGAGAATGTGGAGGAACTGCCGACGCTCTTTCGCCAGACTTGTCATGATTTGAGCATCGCGCAGCATCGGATTTTCGGAATGGGATTGGTCGAGCGACTGAACAATCTCGCCATTCGCGGCTTCCGCACGCTGGAGCGACGCGCCGGAGGCGGTTGGGAAAGTCTGTTCCGAATGATACTGGTGAAATTTCCCAAGATGGTGCGTGCCGAGTGGCGCTTGTTTTGGTTTTGCTCGTTTATTTTCTGGGGGCCATTCCTCGCTTTCGCCATTTGGACGCCACACGATCCCGAATGGGCCATGTCACTTCTGGGCCCGGAGACGATGGTCTCACTGGAAACCATGTATGGCGAGCACACCTCGCCCCAGGATTTTATCCGCGAGGAATACGGATCTGATTTCATGATGTTCTGCCATTACATCAATAACAATGTGGGCATTGACCTGCGCACCTTCGCGGGCGGTCTGCTGGGCGGTGTCGGCGCTTTGCTCATCCTGCTCTTCAACGGCCTCCAGCTCGGAGCCAGCACCGGTTACATCCATCACGCGTGCAATCCATCCACGTTCTACTCATTCACTTCCGGTCACTCGGCGCCGGAACTGATCGGCATCGTGATCTCTGGCATGGCGGGTATGAGGCTCGGACTGGCCTTGCTTATTCCGGGACTGCACGATCGCAAAACGGCGCTGGTGCTCGGCGGACGAAAAGCGATGACGCTGATTACCGGAGCCGTGACCATGACTTTTCTCGCCGCGTGTATTGAGGGCTTCTGGTCGGCGCATCCGATGGAACCCTGGATCAAATATACTTTCGGCGGCGTGGTATGGCTCATCACCATCAGTTATCTGGCCCTGTGCGGAAGGAGGGTGGCGGATGAAACTTGAAGACGTGACGGTCGCACTCCGTCCGCGCGAACCATGGGAGGCGGTTGATCTCGGCTGCTCTCTCGTGCGACGTGATTATGGTCAACTGATGGCGCTCTGGGCTACGACTGTGCTGCCAGTTTGGCTTGTCATCATCGCCGTGATGCACAACGCGCCGACCTGGTTCTCACTCGTCATCTGGTGGCTCAAGCCGCTCTATGATCGTGTGCCGTTGTTCTTCATCAGCAAGGCGACCTTCGGTGTGCGCCCTGGCTTTCGTGAAACATGGAAAGCGTGGCCGCGACTTTGGAGCCGGGATTTATTTTCTGCACTCGTCCTGCGCCGCCTCTCGCTGATCCGCAGTCTGGCGCTGCCGGTGATCATTCTCGAAGGCCAGAAAGGCAAAGCCATGCGCACGCGCATTGCCGCCCTCGCCAGCGACGGCGGAGGAGCAGGAGCCTCCGCTACCTGGGTCTTTGTGAAACTGGAGATCGCCGTGATGCTGGGAATCATGGCCCTCACGGCGGACTTCATTCCCAAGTCTGTCTCGCCGAACTGGACTGAACTGTTCACATTTCAAGACGCATCTGACTTCGTCATTCAACCCGCTTACTATTGGTGGATCAACATTTGCTATCTGTTCGCCGTCACGCTGGTCGAGCCGTTCTATGTCGGCGCCGGATTCGGTTTGTATCTGAATTGTCGGACGCGACTCGAGGGCTGGGATGTAGAGCTTGCGTTTCGGCGGCTCGCTGCGCGCCTGCGCAGTCTGGTCGCGAGCACTGTCGCCGTGCTGATCTTCCTGCTCCCGCTCTGCACGATGGCAGAAAATGCCGGGCAGGTTCCTCCAATAAAAGAAACTTCCATCCCATCGAAAGCCTCCCGCAAAGATGCAGAAGAAACAAAGGCGGCGAACAAAGCCGCTGCGGAAATTCTGAAACAACCGGAGTTCAAAGTTCATACTCGAACAAAAAAAGAATGGGTGTCCGACAAGTCAAAGTCGAATCTCGACTTCAACGTGTTCCAGATTCTTTCTTATATCATCTTCTGGCTCGCAGTGGCGGCGCTCGTCGCATTCCTGGTCATCTACATCATGCGCAACCGCCATCTGCTGGGCCTGCCGCAGTTGCGGCCTAAAACCGTCAAACAATTCAAAGGGCCGCGCGTGGTCATGGGCCTGGACATTGATCGCGCCAGTCTGCCGGCTGACATCGTTGCGAGCGCGCGCCAGCATTGGCTGGCAGGGGAAACACGGGAGGCCTTGAGTCTTCTTTATCGCGGTGCTTTATCGCAACTCGTCGAACTTCACCGGCTGCCGATTCGTGACAGCGACACCGAAGACGATTGCCATGATCATGTGAGGCGGGTGGGCGAGCACCAGATGACGGGTTATTTTTCCAAACTCACCAACGCTTGGATCAACGTGGCCTATGCTGGCATCCGCTCCTGTGATCGTGACTTCGATCAGCTTTGTGCTGACTGGCCGTTTCAGCCCACAGGATCACCGCCGCGCCCCATCCTCGCGGCACCGATGATTGCGCTATTCTTCGTCCTGCCATTCATCACCAGTTGTAACGGACATTGGGAGGAGATGGAAAAGACTCTGGGCTACAAGGGCAAGGCGCGGATCAATCCCTTCCTGGCCGCCGAGATGTTGCTACAGGAAAACGGCCACAGCACCGAGCGCAGTCCCACACTTGGAAAGCTGCCGGATGCGGAAGATGGAATCATCTTCACATCCAGTGAGGCCGGGATTCCTGAAGGCCGCGCCAGACAATTGCTCTCCTGGGTTCACCAAGGCGGTCATCTGGTCTATTCCTTCGCCGGATCACTCCCTTACAACGACTGGTCAGCAGGCGCTGAGTTTTTCTCCAGTGTCGGGAATGACGACAAGCACGACCCCATCCTGACCAAGCTCGGCGTAGAACTGAACTATGATCACGCAAAGATCGACCCCAAAGATAAGAAGCTTGAAAAAATAAATAAGAAAGAAGATGAATCACACATCGGCCTGGCCGTGGTGAAGAAAAATCTCAAATGGAACGGCAAGACTTACGCTGTTGAAGTGTCAGATCGCCCCACCTTCAACTCGGGCCATCCGCTGCGCGGAGGTGAGTGGGCTACAGCAGGTGAAAAGGAACATGCGATTCTAAGTCTACCCTACGGTGCGGGCCGCGTCACACTGCTGAATCACGCCGCGCCGCTGCGCAATCGATACCTCGGCAGCAACGATCACGCCGCCTGGCTGGTGGCGCTGGCCGGAGAAAATCAGCGCGCCATTAAGGACGTGCGATTCGTCGTCGCTATGAATGGAAGTTTCTGGTCGCTGCTCTGGCGGCGGGGCTGGATGCCGCTGGTCGGATTAGTTTTTATCATCGTGGTCTGGCTCTGGAAAAATGGCCGGCGCTTCGGACCCGTCATGCCAGTGGAACTCAGCGAGACCAGGCATTTCACCGATCACGTTTCTGCGCTCGGAAAATTTTTCTTCCGCCTGCGACGCGGCGACTTGTTGCTGACCTCAGCCGCCGATGCCGTGCGCTCCCGATTCCGGCAGAAGTTTCCCCAGGTGGCCTGCGGGGGTGGCGATGCGGTTATTTCGCTGCTTGCCAGCCAGAGCGGCCTCTCCAAGGAACGCGTGCAGACCGCACTCGCTGCTCATGCACCAGGACAAAATCATCAACTCGTGCGGCTGCTGCACGATCTGCAAACCCTCCGGCAATCCTTATCATGAACGAAACAACATCCGAGACCCCGTCATTTTCAACTTCGGCAGATGCCCCGCCACCACTGGAAGTTGCAGCACCACGCTCGACCGAAATCTTCCAGCGTATTCGCGATGAAATCAGCCAGGTCTTCATCGGTCAAGATGAAGTGATTCATCAAGTGCTCGCCGCCTTGCTCGCCGGCGGTCACGTCTTGCTCGAAGGCAAACCCGGTCTCGGCAAGACGCATCTGGTGCTGGCGCTCTCGCGCACCTTTGGCGGATCATTCCGCCGCATTCAGTTCACACCGGACCTGATGCCGACGGATGTCACGGGTCACACGCTGTTTGATCTCGCCAGCCAGACCTTTCGCGTGCGGCGCGGACCGGTGTTCGCTCAGCTTCTCCTTGCTGACGAAATCAATCGTGCGCCAGCCAAGACACAGTCGGCGTTGCTTGAAGTCATGCAGGAGGCGCAAGTCACCATCGATGGCGAGACGCATGTGCTCGCCCCGCCGTTCATGACCTTCGCCACGCAAAATCCCATCGAACACGATGGCACCTATCCCCTGCCGGAGGCACAGCTCGATCGCTTTCTGCTGAAGGTGTTGATCGACTATCCATCGACCGATCACGAGGCCTTGATTGTGAAAGCCGTTTCGTCTGCCGCTGCGGGACGTGGCCTCTCGCCGACTGAGGTTGCCCAGATTTGTCAGCCCGAAGACATCATAGCCGGGCAAATCGAAGCCGCCGCCGTGGAAGCAGTGGACTCCGTTGTGAATTACGCGGTGAATCTCACGCGCGCCACCCGGCAGAACGGCGCCATCTCGCTCGGCGCGGGGACACGCGGAGCCATCAGTCTGGTGCGAACCGCCAAAGCTTGCGCATTGCTCGAAGGCCGCAGGTTCATCACGCCGGGCGATGTCAAACGGGTCGCGCTGCCGGTCTTGCGTCATCGCATTCAGCTCGCGCCCGAAGTCTCGATCAGTGGACAATCCGTTGATCAAGTTTTGGAATCTGTCATTCGCTCCGTCGAAGCGCCCCGGTCCTAGCCGCTCATGCGCCCCACCCGTCGACTGCTGATCCTCACCGGAGTCTGGACTCTGCTGGGCATCATCGCATCGATCTGGCCTGTGATTCAGATCGGCTGGATCGTCGTCGGCAGCGTGTTGCTGACCAGCGCAATGGTTGATATCGCGCTGCTTCCCCATCGGTCTGCGATCAGAGCGACGCGCTCGGCCCCGTCGCGCTTTGCTCTCGGCGTGCGCGGCGCAGTCACCTTATCGCTGGAGCATGATCTAGCGCGTTCAGTCTCGATTCGATTTCACGATGGCATCCCGCCGTGGTCAGAGGCCGATGATCTTCCTTGGAGCGGCATACTTCCGCCAAAAGAAGTCACCCACATCGTTTATGATTTGCACTTTACCCGACGTGGCGCGCAAAAGTTTTCGGCAGCGCATCTGCTCGCAACATCGCGCCTTGGATTGTGGGAAAAACTTTTCCGCTTGGCGGGCGAGAGCGAGGTTCGTTGTTATCCGAACTACGAGCCGGTGGTGCGTTTCGCTCTGCTGGCCACGGCCAATCGCGAGGAGCAGATGGGAATCGTGCGCAAACGCCGGGTGGGTGCGACGCTGGAGTTCCATCAACTGCGCGACTATCAAGATGGTGATGTGCTCTCACGCATCGACTGGAAAGCAACATCACGTCGGCAGACACTGATTAGTCGCGATTACGAAAGTCAAAAGAACCAAACCATCATTCTGGTTCCCGATTGCGGCCGGCGGATGCGCGCGATGGATGGTGAGTTGAGCCAGTTCGATCATTGCTTGAACGCCATGCTGCTGATTTCGTTTATTGCATTACGACAGGGTGACGAAGTAGGGGTCATAGGATTCGGCGGTGTGCAGCGCTGGCTCAAGCCTGTCAAAGGTGCAGCCTCTATGCCAAAATTGCTCAATCATCTCTATGACTATGAGACCACCAATGAGCCCAGCGACTTCATCGAAGCAGCCGAGCGCGTCATGGCGCGACAGAAGCGCCGGGCGCTGATCATATTTCTCAGCAACCTGCGCACGGAGGATTCCGCGCATCTTCTCACTGCTGTGCGTCTGATGCAGCGCCGGCATATGACCGTGGTCGCGACACTTCGCGAAGCCGAAATGGAATTGCGCAGCGCCGTTCCAGTGCATTCACTCCACGACGCTCTTTCGTTCGGCGCCTTGTGCTCCTACTTTCAGCAGCGCGAACGACTCATGGAATCGCTCCGGGCGAACCGTGTCATGACCATCGATGAAACAGCGCAAAATCTTCCCGTCGCGCTGGCCAACCGTTATCTCGACATCAAAGGTGCGGGCGTGATGTGAAAGGCGGCGGGTCGATGGGTGATCATTGCCAATGCTTGCGACATGGGGAGAGGAGCCACTTTTAACGTGAAGGATTAGATTGAAGTGATGCGTTGGCACCGTAGTTATTCCTCAATGAAACACGCCCCCACATCCACCCGCCGCCGTTTCCTGCAGCAAAGTGCCGCCACGTTGTTCAGTGCGCCCTTCGTTACCACTGGACTGCGGGCCGCATCACCGAATGGAAAACTCCGCCACGCGGCCTTCGGTGCCAGTGGCCAGTCGTGGGCGGACATCGAATCGCTTTCACGCCATCCCATGTGGGAGCTGGTCGCCGTATGCGATGTGGACCAGAGTTTTTTCCCAAAAGTCAAAGAGCGTTTCCCTGCGGTTAAATTCTATACAGACTGGCGCGAACTCCTGGAAAAAGAATCCGGCAATATCGACAGCGTGAATGTCTCCGTGCCAGACCATATGCACGGTTCCATTGGGATGGCCTCCATTGCAAAAGGCCTCCACGTTTACGGACAGAAGCCGCTGGCGCAAAACTTGGCAGAATGCCGGGCGATGACGGAACGCGCCCGCGCAAAGGGCGTGATGACGCAGATGGGCATCCAGGTGTCTTCTGATTTCACCGAGCGGTTTACCGTCGAGATGATCCACGCCGGTGTGATTGGAAAAGTGAAGGAGGTGCATTCCTTCTCCAACAAAAAATGGGGCGACATGGAGCCTACACCGCAGAAGACCGATCCAGTTCCGGCTGGCTTCGACTGGGACAAATGGCTGGGCGTGGCCAGCGAGCGACCGTTCATCGGCGGCTAATACTATCATCCCGGAAACTGGCGCAAGCGGCGCGACTTCGGCACCGGCACGCTCGGCGACATGGGCTGTCACATGTTCAGCGGCTGGTTCCGCGCACTCGCGCTGGGATCGCCCATCAGCGTCACCTCCTTCGGTCCTGCTCCCGGCAAGGACAACTGGGCGATCAACGGCAAAGTCGAATACGTTTTCCCCGGCACGGAATACACTGCAAACAAGCTCGTGAAGGTCACCTGGTATGACGGCAACCAGCTTCCGCCCCAGGAAGTGCGGGATCTCATCTCCGGCAAATGGCCCGGCCAAGGCAGCCTTTATGTGGGCACGGATGGCGTGCTCCTCCATCCGCACGGCTCCACGCCGACCCTCCATCCCAAGGAAAAGTTTGCTGGCTACAAATATCCCAAGCTGGAACCTCGCAATCACTGGTTCGACTACATCGACTGCTGTCTGAAGGGGGATAAAAAACCCAGCGCCAACTGGGACTACTCCGGTCCGCTGACCGAGTCTGTGCTCCTTGGCTGCCTTTGCTCCGTGTTTCCAGAAAAAGCACTGGAGTTCGATGGTGCCAGCCTCACCTTTAAAAATTCTCCGGAAGCTAATGCCTTGGTTAAACGGAGCTATCGCAAGGGCTGGGAAATTGCCGGCCTGTAGAAGAACGCATTACTCCTCGCCTTCGGGTTTCTTTCTTCGGCCACGGCCGCCGTCACCGCGTTTTTCGATCTCGTGCAGCATTTCGCTCACGTTTTCAACCTGCGCCCAGACATCATGGGAGACGAACATCGGCGCGTTCTGTGCCACGGCGAGCGCGATGCTGTCACTCGGCCGGGCATCGAGTTCTACCACCTTGCGCTGCTGGAGCTCATTTTCCGCAGTAATGATGATTCGCGCGTGGAAGACGCCGTTTTCCAGATGGTTGATCACCACTCTTTCCACTTTTGCACCGAAGGCCCGCAGGACGTGACCGAGAAGATCGTGCGTCAGCGGACGTTCCTTGGCGATGCCTCGCATGGACATGGCGATGGCCATGCCCACTGGACCGTCCACATAGATGACAAAGGTCTTCTCGTCATTGCCGAGGAAGACCGCATACGACTCGTCCATGGGCACGACCGCGCGCAGTTGGGTTTCCAGCACCTCCTTGTTCATAACTCCATGCTAACATGGGGCAGGGCACGCGCAAGAAACACCGTGCGTCACCTGCCGAGTTCCCGGTAGCGCCGCGCCACCTCCACATACTTCGCCGCCAGCGACATATTTTGCGCCATCTCTTCGTTCGTGAGTTTTCGGACCACGCGGGCGGGCGATCCGAGCACCAGCGAACCTTCCGGCACCACCGTGCCCTTGGTTACCAGGGCCCCGGCCCCAATGACGCAGCGCGGACCGATCACCACACCATCCATCACGATCGCACCCATGCCGACCAGCGTGCCATTACCGATCTCGCACGCATGAATGATAGCGCGATGTCCCACACTCACATCCGCGCCGATCACTGCGGGAAAATCATCCGAGACATGGATGATGGTGCCGTCTTGGATGTTGGAACGCGGCCCGATCTGGATGCGGTTGATGTCACCGCGCGCCACGCATTGAAACCAGAAACTGGCGCCTTCACCGATGGTAACAGCGCCAATCACGACCGCGCCGGTCGCAATGAACGCATCCGGGTGAATAACAGGATTTTCCGCAGGCAAGAGAAAAGATTTCATAATATCGCAATTCAAGCGCAGATAATTGTGTTGACGCTTTGGAAGCTGCTCATCAATAATGACACCCGTCCCGTAGAACTTACGCAGGAGCGAATCAACTCAACTCTTACCACTCCCATGAACAAAGCAGAACTCATTGACGCAGTCCAGAATACCCTCGGAGGCGAGACCTCCAAACGCGCAGCAGGCGATGCCGTGGAAGCCGTGCTCGCCGCCATCGCCGCCACGGTGGCCAAGGGCGATCCCGTGCAACTAGTCGGTTTCGGCACCTTCAAGGTGGCGCACCGCAAGGCCCGCACCGGTCGCAACCCGAAGACGGGCGAGGCCATGGCCATCGGCGCTTCCAAGACCGTGCGCTTCGTGTGCTCCGCCGGTTTGAAAAAGTCCCTGTAAGAGCAGTAGCCTGAAAAATTTTCCAAGATAGTTTTTTGAACCGCGGCATTCAGTTGCCGCGGTTTTTTTGTCACCATCCCCGCGCCGCGCGAAGAATTCCAGCCGCCTTGTGCCGCGTCTCCTCGTATTCCAGTTCCGGCACCGAGTCTGCCACAATCCCGGCTCCAGTGTGAAATTGCACCACGTTGCCTGTGCGCCATGCGGTGCGAATGGCGATGCTGAACTGACTTTCGCCGTTGAACCCGAAATAGCCGATCGCGCCGGTGTATAATCCGCGATCATGCGGCTCCAGTTCCCGGATGATTTCCAGCGCGCGTTTCTTCGGCGCGCCGCTGATGGATCCGCCGGGAAAACAGGCGAGAAAGGCATCCAGATGGCCAATATCCCTGCGCAACATGCCCTCGACGGTAGATACCAGATGATGCACCTGCGGGTGACTTTCCAGACCGAGCATCTCCGTGACGTGCACGCTGCCAAACTCGCAAACCTGGCCGAGATCATTGCGCTCCAGATCGGTGATCATCACCAGTTCCGCGCGCTCTTTCGCTGATTGCTGCAACTCCGCAACCAGGTCCCTATCCTCCTGCGCATCAGACCCGCGTGGTCGCGTGCCCTTGATCGGCCGCGTGAGGATCTGATTCCCGCTCATTTTTAGAAAACATTCCGGTGACGCGCTGAACACCTGCGTCCCGCCAAGATCGAGATAAGCCGAGTGCGGCGCAGGCGAAGCGGCGCGGAGTCGTTCATAAAACGCAAGCGGCTCCAAATTTTGCGGCCACTCCGCCAGCCATGGATAAGACAAGTTCGCCTGATAGATGTCGCCCGCAGCGATGTATTCTTGCGCGCGCCGCACGATGCGGATGTATTCCGTGCGCGACATTTGCGGCTCGAATTGAATTTCTTCTCCGTGGTCGTGAACTTGCGCCGGGATCAAGGGTTCAGAACGAAAATGCGAAAAGACCCCGAAACGGAAATTCCCATTAAAGCCAGCCCAACCCAGCAGGCCTCCGCTGGCATCCGGCCTCGAATGCTGCGCCAGCATCTGGCGAATTTGCTCGCTATCCCGGAACACATTGCCCTCAATGATTTCCGAGGGGTTGGTTGCAGAACACGCCCCGCCTTGGAAACCCAACCAGCCATCCAGTCGCACCACACCGTCTGGACGCGCGGATATCCGGCGCGGCGTTCGCACGGCGGGCTGATCCGTGTTGGTAAGCATCATAGTGTGCCATCCACTCTCCGGCTGCTGCAAGGTTTCACAAGCGCAGTTTGAAGCACACCACTTTGACATTTCCCTGTCGCGCAGCATGTTGACCCTCCGCAAAAACCAAACGACCCCTGCCTTGAAACGAGTTCTTTTTGTCTGCACCGGCAACACCTGCCGCAGCCCGATGGCGGAGGCGTTGTTCCGCGAACTCGTGCGGGGTCGCGATGATTATGAAGTGTCGTCCGCGGGCGTGGGAGCCTATCCCGGCGACGCCGCCAGCCACCACACGGCGGACATCCTCAAAGAACTTGGCGTCAATCCCTCGGCTTTTCGCAGCCAGCAGCTCAGCAAGGAATTACTCGACGAGGCCACTCATGTGGTCGGTCTTTCGCGCTCGCATCTGGAGGCCATCGAATCCGCTTTCCCTGAGGCGGCGGACAAGGTGTATCTCATCAGCGAATTCACGCCCGACGATTCATTGCGCGGTCGAGATGTAAGCGATCCCTTCGGCGCGGGTCGACGCGCGTATGAAGAAGTGAGGGATGCGTTGCGCAAACTCTTGCCCAGCGTGCTCGCCTACATTGATCAGACTTTCGATAAATCCCCTTCCCCCAACCAGCCCATGCACTCCGCCGCCAGCATCGCCGAACCCGCCGCCTCCATTGCCATCAAACGCATCGCCCTCGCCGCCGATCACGGCGGTTATGAATTGAAGAATGCGCTCGCAGGCTATCTCAAGCAGAAGGGCTATGAAGTAAAAGATCTCGGCACCACTTCCAAGGAATCCGTGGACTATCCTGACTATGCCGATGCTGTGGCGGAGACAGTTTTATCGGGCGACGCGCAAGCTGGCATTCTCGTCTGCACCAGCGGCATCGGGGTTTGCATGGCGGCGAACCGCCACGCCGGCATCCAGGCTGCGCTGGTAACGGACGCTGCGGAAGCCGCGCAATCTCGCGAACACAACCACGCCAATGTGCTCTGCCTCAGCGGAACCAAGACCTCCTTGGCCGACGCGCAGAAAATCGCAGACGCCTTCCTCACCACGCCGTTTGCCGGAGGCCGGCACGACCGGCGCGTGGGCAAGATGAACGCCATGCACACCGTCGCTGCCGACATCGTCCGCGGGAGCGATTCCGCCATCGCCGAGGTCATTCTCGCCGAAGAAGCGCGTCAGCAGAACAACATCGAGCTCATCGCCAGCGAGAATTTCACCAGCCGTGCCGTGATGGCCGCGCAGGGCTCCTGCCTGACCAATAAATACGCCGAAGGCTATCCCGGCCGCCGCTGGTATGGCGGCTGCGAAGAAGTGGACAAAGCCGAGCAGCTTGCCATCGACCGCGTCTGCCAGCTCTTTGGTGCAAAGTTTGCCAACGTTCAGCCGCACTCCGGCTCCCAGGCAAACGCAGCAGTATATTTTTCTGTGCTCAACTACGGCGACCGCATCCTGACCATGAACCTCGCTCATGGCGGGCATTTAACCCACGGGCATCCGGCGAATTTCAGCGGCAAGTTTTATGAAGTCACCCACTACGGTGTCAGCGAGAAAGACGAGCGCATTGACTACGATGCGCTGGCAAAAGTCGCGCTAGAAGTGAAACCAAAGATGATCACCGCTGGTGCCAGCGCCTATCCGCGCATCATTGACTTCGCGCGCATGGGCGAGATCGCCAAAAGCGTCGGCGCCTACTTGTTCGTCGACATGGCGCACATCGCTGGCCTTGTCGCCGGCGGCGTGCATCCTTCACCGCTGGCGCACGCGGATTTTGTCACCAGCACCACGCATAAAAGTCTCCGCGGCCCGCGCGGCGGCATTATCCTCACGAACAACGAAGACCTCTCCAAAAAGATCAACAGCATGGTCTTCCCCGGCACCCAGGGTGGACCGCTCATGCACGTCATCGCTGCGAAGGCCGTCTGCTTCCACGAGGCGCTCCAGCCCGGGTTCAAAGAATACCAGCAGCAGATTGTGAAGAACGCGCAGGCGCTCGCCGCCGCGCTCACTGCGCTCGGCTATCGCATCGTCAGCGGCGGCACCGACAACCATCTCATGCTCGTCGATCTCCGCCCGCGCGGACTCAACGGCAAGATCGCCAGCGAAACACTCGACCACGCCGGCATCACCGTGAACAAAAACGGCATTCCCTTCGATACGGAAAAGATCACGCTCGGTGGAGGCATCCGCGTCGGCACGCCCGCCGTCACCACGCGCGGCATGAAAGAAGCGGAGATGAAGCAAATCGCCACCTGGATCCATCAAGCCTTAGAAGGTCGCAACCAGCCGCAAGTGCTGGCGCAAATCCGCGCCGAGGTTGTGGAGATCAACAAGCGTTTTCCACTGCCGTAAATCTGGAGTGCTCAGACATGTCTGAGCTTTCCCTGGCAACAGACTACAGCTTATAAAACTGCTCCCAGCCTTTGCGAGGCGGTGGGCCGATCAAGAGCTGGTTGGCGATGGTGTTGTTCGTGATTTGTTGGGTTGCACGATCAAAGACCAGCTCGCCACCGAGGCGCTGGGCGAGCACGCCGAGGCAGAAGACTTGCGTGAGCGGGGCGCCAACCTCAAAGGGCGAGCGCGTTTTTTCCTTGCCTTGCACGCTGAGAATGAAGTTGGCATAGTGGTCGGAATTCTTGCCAGTAATCCGGGGCAGCTTGTCGCCCAAGTCCTTCATTTTTTCTTCGGGTATGATGCGCAGCGCGTCGCTATGCGTGCCGCCTTTGAAGACGAGATCTTTGCTGTAGATGATTTTCCCGTTTCTTTCGATCTTTTTATCGGCGGCCAGTTCCGCGGGACGGGGCGGGAGATTGCTTACCCCATCATACCAGGAAATGGCCACGGGCGGCATGTCGCCCCGTTTCGGGAAATCGAAGCGAATGGTGGAGGCTTGGGGAAAGATAAATTCGCTGGGACCATCCCGTTTCACGGCGGTGATTTTCTCGGGCATTCCGAGTTCAAGGAATTCGTGAATGGTATCAAGGATGTGCGGGCCCCAGTCACCGAAGGCGCCATCGCCGTAGTCGAACCAGCTGCGCCAGTTGCCCGGGTGAAGCTCGGGATCATAGGGATGCTCCGGGGCGGTGCCGATCCAGGTGTCCCAGTCCAGACCTGCCGGCGTGGGCTCGCCCTTGGGATACCCCGAGACCTTCCATCCGTGCCAGCGGCGAGGGCTGTTCATGTAGGCATCCACGCGAGTCACGTCCTTGATGATGCCGGCCTCTTTCCAAGCTTTGAACTGAAAGTAATTGGCGCCCGAGTGCCCCTGGTTTCCCATCTGGGTCACCACTTTGTGCCGCTTGGCGGCATCCATCATGAGCTTGCACTCATTGAAGGTGTGCGCCAGCGGCTTTTCCACATAGACGTGTTTTCCCAAGGACATGGCGAGCATGGCGATGGGGAAATGCGAGTGGTCGGGCACGGCCACAGTGCAGGCATCGATGTCCTTGCCCATTTTATCGAACATCTTGCGGAAGTCGGAAAAGCGCGGGACGTCAGGAAATTCTTTTTCGAGTTTTTCAGTGTGTTTCGTGCCGAACTGGACATCGCAGAGGGCAACCACATTGATGAGTTCCTTGTTCCTGAGGAAGTTGAAGGCATCATTTTCGCCCTGACCGCCGCAACCGATGAAGGCGATGTTGACCTTGCTGTTGGCGGAATAAGCACGGGTGGAGATCAGGCTAGCGGCACTGCCAGCGACGAGCAGCTTGCCGAATTGGCGACGTGAGAGATGAGACATGGTGATGGTGGGGTGAGAGATGATAAACGGCTGAAAAAAGGAAATTCAATCAGGCAAGTTTGAGCCTAGCGAAGTCCGGCCAGCTTGCCAAGAAATCCTGAATGATATCATCGAACTGCTGCGCCGGGATGATCTGGGGTTTTCGGCGAAGGCGCCAAAAACAACACGCGTGGGCGCGTGTGCTCTCCAATATTACTCTCCCGCTTTTCTACCGCCCTATTTCTCCACCTCGCAGTTGGGCAGGGCTTTCTTGAAGGCGGCGATGCCGGCATCGGTGACTTTGGTTTCTCTAATGCCGACCTTTTTCAGGCTGGTTAATGTGGTGAGTTTTGCAAGCCCGGCATCGGTGATTTGAGTGCGTTGAAGGGAAAGATTTTCCAGGCTTTTTAATTCAGCAATTGCGCTGACACCGGCGTCATCAAAGTTTGTGCGATTAAGAACAAGCCCGTTCAGGGATTTCAGACTGCGCAGGGAAGCGAAGCCTTTGTCCGTGATCTTCTTGCAGTTCTCAAGATAAAGCGTCTGCAGGCTGGTTGCAGAGGCCAGGTCGGCCAGACCGGCATCGGTGACGGCAACGCCGCTGACACGGACGTAGATGAGTTTCTTGCAGTTGCCGAGTGCCTTCAACGCATCATCCGTGAGAGCGGTGCAATTAATCAAGTCCACTTTCGTGAGCACGGGCAAGCAGGCCAGCTTGTCCATGCCCTTGCCGGTGAGTTTTTGAGAGTGCTCGATGTCCAGGGTGGTTATTTTCTTTAACCCCGAGAGGTGGACGAATATGCCATCACCTATATTCTCCACGCCTTCTGTGTGAAATAAGGTGAGTTCCTTGTTGCCCGCCAGGAAGGCGAAGGCGGCATCAGTTAGGCCTGGCGTTGATCGCACATTGACCTTGCGCAGATCTTTTTGCCCATTGAAGACTTGGAAATCCTCGTCGCTGGGCGATGACACCGCAGAGTTATTCAAGCGGTCGAAATGCAGTTCTACGATGCCGAATTTGCCTGGGGGAAGATCATTCAACGTCTTTAGGTCCGATTCATTGCCGTCTACAATGATGCGACCTGTGCCGCCATTGGCCACGAGCCACTTCGCAGCCGCGCGCCAGTAGCTGCCGGTTGCTGGTTTCACCTCGGGTGTTTTGATCGGGCCCGATGATGTGAAGGGCTTGGGCGGTTCTGCTTTCGGTGACGGCGCGGCAGCCGTCACGGCCTCGGGTTTCTTGGTGGCGAGATCATCGCGCAGGGCCTTCACCCTGCGCGCATCATCGAGCTTGTTGGCCTTGGTCAGCTCGGTCGTGTAAACGTCCAGCGCGCCGAGATAGAGATTGTAAAGCGGGATCGCCTTCGCAGTGCGGTCGGCGGTGATCTTGGCCAGGGCGCTGCGGTAAGTGTTACGCAGAGCCTTGAGAGAGTCCGGTGTGTCTGCGGCATCCTCGGTGGGAACGCCGCTGCCATTTTCCATGGCGGCTTTCTCGGCATCCAGCGCGGTGACATCGGCCAGACTGCCTTTGGCTTGGGCGGCGGCGCGGGCGCGGGGGATGCCGTTGGTTGCGTAACTTTGTTTTAGTGTGGCGACTGCAGCCTCGAAGGGCTTCTGCGCATCGGTTTCATAACGGGCTTTGAACCCGGCTTCGAGCTGGGCGAGGCGCGGGTCGCCGACTGGTGTTGTAGGTGGTGCAGGGGTGGGTATCGTGGGCGCGACGGCAACCGGTGTGGGTGCTACATCGGGCACCTTGGGTGCGACAGCAATGGGTGCGACAGCAATGGGTGCGGCCGTGATGGGCTTGTCCGCCGGTTTTGCTGCTGCGAAGGGAGGACGCAGCTCGGCTTTGTGGAAGGTGAGTGGAGTTTTGTTGCTGAACACTCCAAGGCGCTTTTGATCAGGACGTCCATTCAAGATTCTATCGATGCCCGAGAACCGTTTCAGATCGCCGCTCCATTTCAAAACTTCCTCGCCATCGAGCAGGGCGCGCAGTGAGTCTTTCCGCACCTCGACGAGGCAACGGTAGCGTTCATTGAATTTGAGTCTGGGATGCAAGCGCAATGCATCAGCCTGCTCTGATGCTTCAGTGGGGCGACCGTTAAATTTTGGGCCAAAAAAGAACTGGGTGGATGCTTCATTTTTTGTTCCCATCTGCCAGGTGATCGAGCCATGTGACAGGGGAAATATCATGTTGCAACGCTGGTAACTGCCGCCAGTGATGGTGAATTCGATTTCATAGTCGTATTCTTCCGGTGCGCTTCGCTGGAACAGCAATGTCTCTGAATCGCCCGAGCTGGCCTCCAGCCCCTCCGGTGTCATCTTCCACTCACCCTTCACCGCATCACGCGGCACATCCACGAGAGCGAGGAGGTTCACCGGGCCGGTCAGGGGCGCGGATGTGATGACAGGTGTGGTCGTGATGGGCTTGTCCGCTGGCTTCAGCGTTGCGGAGGGGGGACGCAGCTCGGCTTTGTGGAAGGTTAGTGACGTTGCGTAGGTGCTGAGTCCGGGGCAATTCGGGTCAGCTTGATTTATGATTGGATTTTCGTTTGAGAGCCGATTGAAGTCGCCGCTCCACTTCAGCACCTCCTCGCCATCGAGAAGGGCTCGCAGTGAATCTTTCCGCACCTCAACGAGGCAGCGGTAGCGTCGCTTGGCATCGAGTTTGGGAAGTCGTGCCACGGCTTCTGTTCGTCCGAGCGATTCTGGCTTTTGACCATCGAAATTCGGGCCAAAAGCGGACAACGTTGGGTCCTCCGATCCCATCTGCCATCGGATCGTTTTTTGCGGCAGAGGCAGCACCATGGCACAGCGTCCCCAACCTTTATCGATGGTGAACTCGATTTCAAAGTCGTATTCTGCGGGTGTTCTTTGCCGAAATATCAACGTTTTCGATTTAAATCCCCCGTCGGCCATCAGCCCATCGGATGTCATCTTCCACCCGCCCTCTAACACATCGCGTTGCACCTCCACTTGGGCGAGGAGGTTCACCGGGCCGGTCAGGGGTGCTGAGGCAACAACCGGTGCAGGCATCACGGGCTTCGTTGGAGTGGAAGATTTCGTGCTTGGTGACGAAACTTTGGGCGGCGTGCTTTGCACGATCTCAGGCTTGGGAGCAGGCTTCGATGCCTCCTGCGTTGGCACGACCGGCTTTGGCTCCGGCTTTGGACTCTTAAACAAGAAGAACGCTCCGATGCCGAGCATCGCCGCAGCTCCGATGCCGATGGGCACGACGGGCAGCTTCTTCGGAACATCGGCACTCTTGCCATCGGTGGGTGGAGCAGTTTGCGCAACGGCAGTTTGCGCGACGACAGGAGTGCTTTTGTGCCCAGGCTGCGGCCCGCGAGCCACGGGCTTGCGCGGTGGCGGCGGAGTTTCCACTTTCAACTCCGGCGTGGTCAAAATCACATCGAGAGCGCTGCGAATTTCCTGCGCGCTCTGATAGCGATCTTCCCGATCCTCCTGCATGGCCCGGAGCACGATGGCATCAAAACGCGCATCCAGTCCCGGCACCAGCTGCGAGGGCGCCTTGTAAGCACCGCGTGGGATTTTCCCCGTGAGCATCTGGTAGAGCATGACGCCAATGGCATACAAGTCCGCGCGATGATCCGCGACCATGCCCAAGGTGAGCGCCTCCGGCGCCACGAAGTCGGGCGTGCCCATGGTCTTGCCGGACTGGGTCAGGCCCACGGTTAGGGAGAGATCATTCATCTTCGCCAAACCGAAGTCGGCCACCTTGACCGCGCCTTCCTTATTCAGGAGAATATTGGCTGGTTTGATGTCGCGATGGATGATGCCGTGTTCGTGGGCGTAGCGCAGCGCATCACAAACGTGGGCGGTGATGGCCAGAGCGTGCTCCGGCAACAGCTTGCCTTGATCCTTGATCATCTGGGCTACGTCCGTGCCGTCAACATACTCCATGACGAAGTAGAGCTGGCCTTCTGAAGTCTCACCGAAGTCGAACACGGCGACGATGGCCGGGTGCAGCATCTTGGCCATGGTGCGCGCCTCGTTCTTGAAGCGCTGAATGAACTGTTGCTCATCATCCGCAGCCTCGGGCGGAAGGATCTTGATGGCGACAAGACGGTCGAGGGAGATTTGTTTCGCCTGATAAACCGCGCCCATGCCGCCATGACCGACGATAGCGAGAACTTCATATTGCGGCAGCATGCGCTGCAGGTGTTCCGGCGAAGGCGGCGTCCAGCGCATGGACCCGCCCGTGGTGCGATGGGGCGGTGCGCCGGATAGTGGAGCCGAGCCAGCTGTGGCTGCGTCTTGCGGGTCCGTGTTCGGCTGGTCAGACATCGGAGCAGACTGGCAGATTTTTTTTGCTGTGGCAATAGGGAAAAAGCTGGTAACGACGGAGGCAGGCTGCAGTGCTCATCTCACATCGTAAATTTGAAGTGCTCGGACATGTCCGGGCTTTCCCATGCCGCGACATGTCACGGCATACCAGAGCGGCGACATGTCGCCAGTCTCCAAATATATCTGCTGCACCTTGCGCGCATGAAAAAGTAGAGCCCCCTCCCCTCCTCTGCTACGCTGCAACGCGCCCTAGTCCACCTACCCAAAATTCATTCGTGCCTGATCCAGTTTCCTCGAACAAAGGAGCGTTCAAATATGAACTGCTGCTTCTGCTGATGTCCATGATCTGGGGCTCGGCGTTTGTGGCCCAGCAAATCGGCATGGAAAAGGGCCTGGGGCCGATGACTTTCAACGGGCTGCGTTTCGCTCTGGGCAGCATCTGCTTGTTCCCCGTCATCATCTGGCGGAAGAAGAATCTGACATCTGCCGCTGGCGAAACCAAACTGCCCTATCGAGGCAGTGTTGGCGCTGGCGTTTTTCTATTTTCCGCCGCCGCCCTGCAACAGATCGGCCTGCAATTTACTTCCAGCGCCCACTCCGGCTTCATCACGGCATTTTATATTCTGTTTGTCCCGCTGCTGGGCATTTTCTTCAGGCACAGAGCGCCAAAGATTCTCTGGCTGGGCATTTTAATCTGCCTCATCGGTTTCTATTTTCTAAGCGTGACCGGAAATTTTGTCGTGTCCAAGGGCGACTGGCTGACCTTGATGGGCGCGGTGCTGTGGGCCGGTCATATTTTAGTCATCGATCATGCCGCGAATAAAGGCGACCCCGTCTGCATTGCCTGTATCCAATTTGCGGTCTGCGCAATCCTGAGCGCGCTGGCCGGACTCATCTTCGAGCATGTTTTATTCAGTCAGATCCGGGCGGCCTTCGGCGCGATTGTCTATACCGGAATCATGTCGATCGGGGTCGGCTACACGTTACAGGTGATCTGCCAGAAGCACTGTCCTCCTGCGCCGGCTGCCATCATCATGAGCTTGGAATCCGTCTTTGCCGCGCTGGCCGGATATCTGGTGCTTAATCAAACACTGTCGAGTCGGGCGCTCATGGGCTGCGGTCTGATTCTGTCAGGAGTAATCTTGGTGCAATTGATGCCGATGATGCGGAAAAATGCCTGACTGCTGACGTATTACTCCCTGCCACTTCCATGAAGCTTATTCCAGCGCTGCTCATTTTAAGCCAGTTCTCCGTCTCGGCGGCAGAGGTGTCGTTCAACCGCGACATCCGGCCCTTGTTCAGCAAGCATTGCACGGCCTGTCATGGCGGCGTGAAAGCGGCGGGCGGTGTTTCGTTGATCTATCGGGACAAGGCGATGGCCCCAGCCAAGTCGGGCGAGAAACCCGTCGTGCCCGGAAAGCCGGCGGAGTCGGAGCTGATCAAGCGCGTGACTTCAACCGACCCCGAAGAAGTGATGCCGAAGCCGGATCATGGAACGCATTTGTCGGAGTCGGAAATCGCACTGCTGACGGCGTGGATTGAACAAGGCGCGAAGTGGAGCGAGCACTGGTCCTTTGTGCCGCCGGTGGAGGCGAGTCCGCCGGTCTTGAAAAATAACGACTGGGCGAAATCGCGACTGGATGAATGGGTGCTGGCAGCCATTGATGCCCATGGTCTGCAACCGGCGAAAGCTGCGGATGCCGCAGCGTGGTTGCGGCGGGTGTCGCTGGATCTCACAGGACTGCCGCCGACGCTGGAGGAGTATGGAGCATTCATTGCGGATGGCGGCATGGATGCGGGGAAGGCGAAGGAGCGCGTGGTGGATCGACTGTTGCAGTCAGAACATTTCGGCGAGCGCTGGGCTACCGTATGGCTGGATCTGGCGCGCTACTCGGATACCTTTGGATTCGAGAAAGATCCGGAACGCGACATCTGGCCGTGGCGCGACTGGGTCATTCGCGCGTTCAATGCCGACATGCCCTTTGATCAGTTCACGATCAAACAACTCGCCGGTGATCTACTGCCGCAGCCATCAGGCGATGATCTGCTGGCAACGGCATTCCATCGTAACACGCAAAACAACACGGAGGGCGGCACCGATGACGAAGAGTATCGCGTGGCGGCGGTGATCGATCGCGTGGGAACAACCTGGACGACCTGGCAGGCCACGACCTTTGGCTGCGTGCAATGCCATTCGCATCCTTACGATCCTTTTCCGCACGATGATTTCTACCGGTTCATGGCGTTCTTCAACAACACCGAAGACACCGATTTGGATAATGATTTTCCGCGGGTCGCGTTTCCACAAGATACGGCAGAGCGTAATGAAGTGGCGAAGTTGAGCCGTGAGCAAACCACCTTGCGCGAGTCGCTGAATGACGATGGCCTTGCGATTGCAAAACAAACGCAAGATTCGTGGAAGACATGGATTCCCGACAAGACCGAAACCACGGGCGGCGTGCTTGCCATCGGAAAGGATGGACGCGTGGATGCGAGCGGCACGCTGCAGATCGGCGTAAGCTATACGCTGACGATGGCCGCTGTCCAAGGCGTGACGGCGCTGCGATTGCAGATTTTTCCCGACTCGGATGATCCCAAGAAATGGCCGGAGCGCGGTTCCGTGCTTTCGCAGTTGAAACTTGAAATTACGGGCAAGGATGGCAAGGCTGTTCCCGTAAAGCTGCGCGAAGTCTTCGCGGATTTTGTGGCTGGGCCGTATGATTCGCAAGCCACGCTCACGGACGATGCCGGCGGCTTTGGCGGTTATCCGGTGCTGGCTGGACCGCGCTGGTGCGTGGTGGTTCTTGATGCGCCATTGAAAACTGAATCAGGCGCAATCTTAAAACTGGTGATGGCGCAAAAAGCTTCCTTTAACAGCGGCACCCAAGCCGCGCCGCTGCGGCATTTCGTATGGTCAACGAGCAATGATTCGCGCTGGACAACATTGGCTCAGGATCAAAACAGAATCGCGCGCGCGCAAAAGCTCGAAATGCTGCGGACTTCACTCGGCAAAATCACCGGCGTGAAAGTGCCGGTGATGAGCGAGCGCAGTGCAGCGGCGCAACGGGCCACGCGGGTCTTTGTGCGCGGCAACCGGCTTGCGCTCGATGAACTGGTGCAGCCGGGCATCCCGGAAGTCTCGCGTCCACCGCAGAAACGCACTGGGCTCACCAGGCTCGACATGGCGCAATGGCTGGTGAGCGAGCAAAACACGCTCACCGCCCGCGTGCTGGCGAATCGCCTGTGGGCGGAAATGTTTGGTCGCGGCATCGTGCCGACGCTGGAGGACTTTGGAACTTCAGGAGAAAGACCCACGCATCCCGAGTTGCTGGATCATCTCGCGCTGCGTTTGCGCGGCACATATCACTGGTCAGTGAAAGCCTTCCTGCGTGAGATCGCGCTCTCCGCAACCTACGCGCAGAGTTCCACGGCTTTACCCGCGCAGATGCAAAGTGATCCGCAAAATATTTTTCTGGCCCGAGGTCCGCGAGTGCGTCTCACGGCGGAGATGGTGCGCGATCATGCGCTGGTAATCTCCGGATTGCTGGCGCCGAAACTGTATGGTAAGCCGGTCTATCCACCGCAGCCGGAAGGGATTTGGAAGAGTGTTTATAGCGGTGCCAATTGGGCCACCTCCACCGGGCCGGATCGCTATCGGCGCGCTCTCTACACCTATAGCAAGCGCACCAGCGGCTATCCTGGGCTGCTCACGTTTGACGCACCAGCCCGCGATACCTGCACGGCGCGACGCATCGCTACCAACACTCCGTTGCAAGCACTGGCCGCACTGAATGATCCGGCTTACATCGAGATGGCGCAGGCACTGGCTAAACGAATGCTCGCGCACGGCAGCACCACGCGGGAACACATCGCGTACGGCTGTCAGTTGATTATACTTTCAACACCACCCGAGAAAATGATCGATACCTTGCTCAAGCTGCATCAGCGCGCTCTAAGTGAGCCGGGCACCGATGCCACAAAGGCGATGACACTCGTCGCCAACACCCTGCTCAATATGGACGCCTGTTTTGTCCGCTAACATGACGCTTCCCATGAATACGCAGTTTGATATTCAACAGCACGCCTTAATTCATTCCACGCGTCGTCATTTTCTGCGCGATTGCAGCAGCGGCCTCGGCGCGCTCTGGCTCGCCTCCACCATGGGCCGAGCCTGGGGCGCCAGCGGCCCCTTGCTGAAAGATTCCACGCATCCACTGCTGCCGGACAAGGGACATTTCACCGCGCGCGCTCAACGCGTGATCTACCTGCACATGGCGGGCGCTCCAAGTCAGCTAGAGCTTTTTGATTACAAGCCCATGTTGCAGAAACTCGATGGCAAAGACTGCCCCGCGTCACTGCTTGCAGGCAAGCAGTTCGCCTTTATCCAGGGCGTGCCAAAAATGCTGGGGCCGCAGTATCCCTTCCGACAACACGGGCAGAGCGGGCAGTGGTTCTCAGATCGTCTGCCGAAGCTCGCGGGTGTCGCTGATGATTTGTGCTTCATCAAGTCGATGCACACCGATCAGTTTAATCACGGCCCCGCGCAGCTCGTGATGCACACCGGCACGCAGAATCCCGGATTCCCCAGCGCCGGTGCCTGGGCCACTTATGGACTCGGCTCGGAGAATCAAAATCTGCCCGGCTTCATCGTGCTGACCAGCGGCGGAAAAAATCCCGATGCCGGCAAGAGCGTGTGGGGCAGCGGCTTCCTGCCCAGCGTCTATCAAGGCGTGCAGTGTCGTTCGCAGGGCGAACCGGTGCTTTTCATCTCCAATCCGGAAGGCATCAGCCGCAGCCAGCGTCGTCTCACCTTGGATGCGCTGGCGGAACTCAATCAACGCACCGCCGCCGAAGTGGGCGATCCGGAAACTCTCACTCGCATCGCTCAATACGAGATGGCATTCCGCATGCAGACCAGCGCCACGGATGCGTTCGACATCAAACAAGAGCCCGAGCACATTCACCGGCTCTACGGCACCGAGCCCGGCAAGGACTCCTTTGCCAACAACTGCCTGCTCGCCCGTCGGCTCGCCGAACGCGGGGTGCGCTTCATCCAGCTTTTCGACTGGGGCTGGGACAGCCACGGAGCCGCCGCACACGAAGCGCTCAACGGCGGCTTCAAGGATAAATGTCAAAGCGTCGACCAACCGCTCGCCGCGCTCATCACCGATCTGAAACAGCGCGGCTTGCTTGATGATACGCTCGTCGTTTGGGGTGGTGAATTTGGTCGCACCCCGATGCAGGAAAATCGCGGCGGTAAAACCATGAAACTCATCGGGCGCGACCACAATCCCGGTGCCTTCACTGTCTGGATGGCGGGCGGCGGCGTGAAGCCCGGCTTCAGTTTTGGCCAAACCGACGACCTTGGCTACGAAGCCGTGGATAACAAAGTATCGCCGCATGATTTCCATGCCACGCTGTTGCGTCTGCTCGGCTTCGATCATCAACGCCTGACCTATCCCGTCTCCGGTGCCAACCATCGACTGTCGAACATCACCAAACCGGGAAGCCGTGTGGTGCAGGAAATCTTGGCGTAAAGATTGGACGAGCAAGTTTACCAGTATCGTCATTTCAATTGCAGCAGCTTTTCACTGCAAAGAGCAGCGTGATCGCTCTGTCGCACTGCTTCTCGTAGTAGAGCATTTGTATAAAGCGCTGGAAACCAGCTCTCTTTTTTCGCGGAATCATCAAGGTCAGCCCTGAAACTCACCTATCGCGAATCCACTCACCCGTCCTGAGCGCATAACTAAATGTAGGCTCACGCAGCCACAGCGCCACCCTGTTAATTTCACCCTCAGCTTTTCCTTTAACATGATCCATCCCATTCTTGCCAGCCTCGTCGTCCTGATCTCCGCCGTTTCACTCCCCGCGGCCAACGTTGCTCCGTCTCCACCCGTGCTCAAGGAGGATGGCGCGGATTTCGTCCGCATGGGGCAGGCCACTTTCCGCTGGAAGTCCGTTGTGAAGATTTATGACATCACCCTGCACATCGGTGCCGGGCAGCTGAATGCGAAGGCGCTGGATGATGTTCCGATGCGCCTGGAGCTTGTCTATTACCGCGCCTTCACCGCCGCTGATATCATCAAGGGCGGCGACACACTCCTGCGCCGCAACGTCTTCGGCGACACGTTCGAAAGACTCGCACCCCGGCTGGCGGAGTTCAACCGTGCCTACGTCAATGTGAAGCCGGGGGACTCTTACACCCTCACCTATGTGCCGGGCCGTGGCACAACCCTGCGCTTAAACGGGGATGTTCTGGCCACTGTTCCAGGTTACGATTTCGCGGCCGCTTATTTTCGAATCTGGCTGGGGGACGAGCCCATGAGCTCCAAGCTTCGTGATGATCTCCTCGGTCATTGAACTGTCCTCGCGCGAGTGCAGTTTCCTGCTGGCAGTCGATGCTGGCTTGAAGATATTCCTCTGGTTCATCCTGCCGTCCATCGCCGTTGGGTTGATGCTCGTCGCCCGCGGGGGCACCGGGCCACTATGAAACCGCTCCCTCAAGTTGACCCAACCGTCAGATACAAGATGATATTCTTGCAATAACGCAGAATAACATTGCCCTGCGCAGGCTATCCTGCAAAATCGTCAATAAACCCTCTGTTCGGCCAAAAAACCTAGTCCATCGCCATGAAACTCGTGAAGCTAGCCATCTGGGTTTTTGTGGCTGGCATATCGCTGTTCGCTGCCGTCGGCATCTTCTTCAGTGCCGCTTCCGTTGAGCGAGGTGGTGGGCCAGGAGCACCACTTGAGGGCGTTGCAGTTGCTGTTGGACTTCAATTCGCATTGATTGCCGCAGGGGTCTTTGCTTGCTGCATCATTTTCCGTCCCAAAGAACTCACTGAGAGTCCGCCGAGGCTCGTGATCGCGATTGTTCTCGCGCTTGGCATCGCGGTTTCTCTGAGAGTTGCTCTCTATCGCACTGGACTCTTCGAGATGAGAGTAGTGGTAGTGGATTCAGCAGGCCATCCGATCCCCGGCGTGAAGGTTTCATGGGATGGCTCTCAGTTCGGTGAGGGCCTTGGGAACTACAACAGTGTTGCTACAGGATCTGGTCTCACGAGTTCAGACGGTTCCATTGCGTTTTCAGCACATCATCCACATCGGATTGACCTGGTTCTTGCATTTTCTGCGGAGAGCAAAGCTTCCGTGATGATCGAGCCAAGTGGCCGCACATACGGCCATATTGTTCGACCGGACGAACGGGTTGCAGTAAGGTCAGTGACGCCTTTTCAGATGCACTTTGACAGCATCATGGTCCCGAACACGGGTGATGTAACACTGGAGATCAAGAGACTATGAACATCATCGCCAGACTAGACCGAACAAAACGGATGCAGGCAACGGCTCGTATGGCATGTGTCGTGTCATCGACGCTTCCCGCTCGCTGTCGCCTGATCCGAGCCGTTAGAAATTCATATTCTCTTGTTTCCCGATTTCATCATTCCAATTGCAGCAGCTTTTCGCTAAACGGTGCGGCGTGGGCAGTCTGCCACACTTCCACTCGTAGTTTATCGTTTGTTTTTACACCGCCGAGCACCACCACCTCAAAATCCTTGCCCACCATCTCCGGGGTGATTGGAAAATAATAAGTGTAGTTGCTGTCACGTTTGCAAACGGAGCCTTCCCATGGATTGCAGGGATAGGAAGTGGCGCGGTCAGGAGCGCCGATGCAGCGCCCATCAGCGCCGCGCAAAGCAGCATAGGCATTTTCTTGTCCATGGAGGCCATTCAAGGCCACACACAGGTATGAGCCTTTCGCCGTCTCATCAACACGGACGGTTCCGGTCCAGGCCTTGGTAAATTTCATTCCTGCGAAGGAGCCGAATAGATTGGAAGCACGCCATTGAGCGCGGGGCAGCGCCTGGTTTTTGGCATAAGCATTCACTTCAGAAATGCGAGAGGAGAATTTTGGGATTCTCAGATACCGAACGGCCATGCCCTGGGGCACGGCGATCCTGTTTTTTTCACCATGTATGAAGGGAATGCGCTTCCAATTTTTCAAATCAGCCGAGACCTCCGCCACCGATCCACCTTCGCCCTCGACCAAATTGAACAATGAATATTGATCGGGGATGATCAGTTCAATTGTATCCGGCTGGATCAATTCGCCAAAATCAATCCGGAATGGTGCGTCTTCCGTGATGCGAAACGAAGCGCGCGAACGATTGGAAACGAAGAAGCAGGTCGCTGGATCACCATCGAACATATTCCGATCCCACAACCCGCGCCCGACAAACACGTGTTGATTGAAGAATGCATCACGAGCCGCTTTGACGACCGGAATCTTCGTTTCCCCTGAACGCTCCAATGAGCGAACTTCGAGCGCATTGTTGTCCGCCGCGTAACAAGTGGCTTCATAAAGCGCCTCGGCATCTTTTGGGAATTCTGCTGGCGAGAGAACGGCGAGCTGGCGATGCCAGGGTTGCGTGAGCGTCGTGCCATCGAAGGTGACGGTGGCCGGCTGGCCCTTGGCGAGTTCTTCATTTTGCTGGCCAGACAATGAAGCTGAAGAAAATTTTCGACTGCCCGACAAAACTGAAACCGTGGCACTCGTCCCCGGCATCCCCAGCAGGCGCACCAGCGCAGGTTTGTCAGCCTTGTCACGAACCACCTCGTAATCACAACCCACGATCCCGATTTCGGAACAGTCGGTGGTGGTGGCCAGCAGCAGACAGGCTCGAAACGGCGGCACCGTCACCTGGCGTTTCTCGCCGAAGGGAAAAGTCCCAATAATTTTTTCTGTGGGATGAAGTTGCCGCAGCTCTACTTTCTTGGCCGGTGCCAGTCCAATCTCCTCACCGGCGGAAATCGTGTAAGTCACCGGTTCCCAAGACTGGTTACGCAAGGTTAGCAGCCGCGTTTTTTCGTTCCCGCGCGCCACGGCATTCGGGCCGTAATTCGCTTCGGGCATTGCGAGGGCATTTACCAGGATATCCCGATAGCGCCGCGCCAGATTAAAGATGCGGGCGAATTTCGGAAACTCGTCATCCCGCAGGAGCCAGGGATTGCCATACACTTCCGGAGCCAGAATGAGATTCCGTCCGAAGGCCTGCAGGATCATGTCGTCATCAAAATTATCGAGGCATGATGAAAGACAAACACCGTGGTCTTCCAGGAGCCGGTCGAACTTGGGCGTGTTGCTGCGTGCCATGACGCCGGCCCGATGGTGCGGAGCAGTGGTCTGGTTGCCCAAATGAACATCCACATAGGTTTCCTCTCCATCCCACAAGTTGGTGGTCATGAGGGAAAGCCCTTCCGCACTGAGCGGCAGGCGATGATTCAAAGCGATAAGATCCGGGCTGTGAACCCTGGACTCCTTCATCATGCGGATGAAGGCCGCCTCTTTTTCCGGTCGTAATTCGCCGCAGACCGCATCGAATTTGTAGAGCGCCCAGTGATAGTCCCGGCAAAGACCAGCCATCATGTCGATTCGGGCTTTTTCCTGTTCCGGCGTATCGCCAAACCCGTCTGGTCCGCCCCAGTGACA
>JAIOQF010000179.1 GCA_021413535.1 Verrucomicrobiota bacterium | reverse complement strand
CTCCACTTTTTTCGCACCAAGAAGCGTGGTGGCCGCCTGTCCCATATCGATCACCATGGAACTTGGGACACGGATGCAAAAGCCCGCATCTTTCGCATCGGAAAAGGTCACCGGCCCCTCGGTCGCGGTAAAATCGATGTCAAAGTCAATCACCCGCGTGCCGTCTTTCTCGACTTGAAAGGTGAGGGTCTGCACCTCTTCCATCGCCTTCTTCCCATCCGGTGATTTGACATCGTTCAACGCGACGATCACGGCCTTGTTCCCGTCCGCCTTCACCTCGCGCAACTCGCGAAGCTTGCTCGTGCCGAGCGTCTTGAAAAACGCTTCCTTCTCACCCTCTTTTTTCACATATCCCCAGCTCCCCTGATCCGCCCAGGTGTTGAAGTTGTTGACCTTTTCATGGCCGAACCAGATGCCGCGATGATGCGGATGGTCGGTCTGCTCGCCCTTCACATTCTTGTCCAACGGAAACGCGCGCGTCATCGGCTTGCCCGTCGGCCCGATAACCGGCCAGAGATAAGATTTGTTCGACTGGTCTGTGACGTATTCGGTGAACAGCTCACCATTGTATTTCACCGTCACACCGTGACCGGTTTTTTCGACAGTGAAACCGGCGTCCGCAGCAGATGCGGACGACAAGCTCCAGAGTGAAAGGGAAAAGGTGAGTGCAATGGCGTGGCAGGTTTTATGGAGGCTGTTCATGGGAAAATTGGCAGGGGTTCTCTGATTTCGCTGACGAAGGAGTGTATGTAAATCCAATTCAGTCCCATGTAAAATCATTAGGCAGCTTCACGCCGAAGCCGGGGGCATCGGCAAGAGTGACCGCGCCGTCCACAAACGGCAAACCTTGGAATGGATCGTTGCCCAGCAGCCATGCGCCGTCCAAGTCGGCATAATCGGCGCGCTGGGCTACCACAGCGGCGGCGGCGATGTTCAGGCTGCTTTCCAGCCGGCATCCGACCATCACCTTCAAACCAAGCTCGTGCCCCCGCCGGAGCATTCCGAGGGCCGGGGTGAGACCGCCGCATTTTCCGATCTTGATATTGAAGCCCGAAAAATGGCCCGGCATCCGCTCGATGTCTGCGGCGGTCTGGCAGCTCTCATCGGCGATCAGCGGCAGGCGCGGTTCGCGGGCGAACGGCGCCATCTCCGCGTCGTGGTCGCGCGACAGCGGCTGCTCGACAAACAAAACCCCGAGGTCGGCCAGCGGGGGTAGCAGCGCGCGCAGGTCGTCCGTGGTCCACGCACAATTCGCATCCACGGCAATCGTCGCATCAAACCGGTCGCGCACGCGCCGCACCGCATCGAGATCCGCACGATGATCCATCTTGATCTTGATCAACGGATGCCCGTGCAACTCGGCGAGCTTTGCCTCGATCTCGTGCTCCTCCGTAATGCCGATCGTCGCAAAGCTGTGCAATGCGCGCGGTTTTTCATTCCACACAAGTTCGCAAACACTTTTGCCCTGCCGCCGCGCGAACAAATCCCACAGCGCCACATCAATCGCACACTGCGCCGAGCGCGAGGGCTGCACGATTTTCCACGCCTCAGCCCACGCCGCCTCGATGTCCGCGATGGAGCGGATGGAAACGCCGCGCAGCCAGTCTGCGGAGCGCTCCAGCTTTTGCCGCACGTCGTCCGCCACCTCGCCGAAAAATTTGCTCGGAGCCGCCTCGCCATGGCCGGTGAATCCGTCGTCATCCTCGATGCGGATGAAGATGCTCTGCGTTTCGTGATGGGTCGTGTGTCCGACGCGAAAGACAAAACGGGGAACAAGCGTCTGGGTTCGGCAGAAAAATTTCAAAATGGGAAATGGTCCGGTTTGGGCAGTTTGATTTTTTCCCAACGGCTTCGACAAGCGCGGATTTTAGTTTGTTTGCACATCCCATTCAGCCGAGTGCCTTCAAGCGATTGGGGCAGGTTTCATAAGTCCAAAGCATTGCCGGAGAAATAAGGAGGGGCAAAGCCCCTAAACAAGCCTGCCTTGGGGCAACGCCCCAGGTAATCG
>JAIOQF010000176.1 GCA_021413535.1 Verrucomicrobiota bacterium | reverse complement strand
CGGCAGCCAAGATGGATGGCGCCGGGCAATCAGTAGCTGGAGACAAACTGAACACGGCGTTTCAACTGGTCACAAGCTCGACCGAGCACAAGTTCGAGTGGAAAGACATCGACGGACTCACGCCGCGTGATCCACTGATCCTGAAAGTGAACGCCGTTGGCGATGAAGCACCAAAGATCAGCGCCCGTCGCGAAACAAAAGAGCAGGTGGTGCTCGATTCCGAAGTGCTGAATTTCGATTTGTCCGTCGCCGATGATTTCGGCATTAAACGCGCCGGTCTGGAATGGAACGGCGTGGGCCAAAGCACTGGCGACACCAAGCCCGCACATGGCGACAAAATAGCCGCCGCCGGCGAATCAGAAAAAAAAGAGATGACTGCACGTGCAACTTTCTGCGCTGAGCGCGAGGGCGTGCCGCCGCAGTCGCTCGAAATCAGAGCTTGGGCGGACGATTTTTTGCCGGGCCGGAAGCGCGCGTATTCAGCAACATTCGTGGTTCACATCTTGAACAAAACTGACCACGCGCTCTGGCTCACCGAGCAGCTCGGCAAGTGGCTCCAATACGCCCGCGAAAGTTATGAGCGTGAGCAGCAGTTGCACGCAACCAACAAAGAACTGCGTTCGCTCACAGCAGCGGAACTCGACCGGCCGGAGAATCGCCGGCGCGTCAGCCAGCAAGCTGCGGCGGAGAACGCCAACGCAGATCGCCTGGGCAGTCTCACACAGGCAGGCAAGCAACTAGTCGAGCAGGCGACGAAAAATCCGGAGTTCGATGCAATACGACTGGAATCGTGGGCCACGATGTTAAAATCGCTCAAGGACATCGCCACGCAGCGCATGCCTAGCGTGAATGACTTACTCAAGCAGACCGCAAGCGCCGAGGCCGGCAAACCAGCAAGCCAGCAGGATCCCAATGGAAAACCGGGCCAGGAAAATAAATCAGCGCAGAATGGCAACCCGTCGAATCAGAAGCCAAACGGTCAGCCGCAGGAATCGAAATCGTCACCGCCCACTGCACCGCAGTTGAGCCAGGGCAATCTGCCTTCTGGCGCGCAACAAGCTCCCCCAACCGACCCCAATGCGCCACCCAAGCCGCCCGCGCCGAGCATCACGGACAAGGAAGGTGGATTCAGCAAACCACCGGAAGCACCGCCGCAAGATCCAAACGCAAAACCGAAACCACCGGGTGCCAGCAAGCTCGGTCTGCCGACAACTCAGTTGGCCGCTGCTCCGGGCGCCAAGAAAGATGAAGCAGATCAGAAACCGCCTGAGTCCGCTGCGCAGGAAAAAATGGACAGCGCCGTGAAGGTGCAGCGTGATCTGCTCGCGGAATTCGCCAAGGTTGCGGATCAGCTCGGCGACATCCTCGCCAGTTTGGAAGCGAGCACTTTCGTGAAGCGGCTCAAGTCGGCATCCAAGCATCAGATGAACATCGCCTCGGACTTGAACACCAAAACGCTCAACTCCTTCGGCTTGGAAAAGCAGGACGTGCTGCCCGCCGTGGCGGATCAATCCGGCTTCATCGCCGGCCGCGCCAAGAGTGAAAGTGACATCGTCTCGCTCATCCAGGGTGATCTGGAAGCTTACTTCCAGCGGAAGCAGGATCTGCGTTTCAAGAACGTGCTCGACCAGATGAAATCCACCGAGATCGTCAGCGCACTGGCGCGCACCGGTGAACATACCATCGCAAATTTAAGCGGGCGCTCGATCTCCGCATCTGAATATTGGGCGGACACCCTGGATCGCTGGGCCGAGGAGATGGTCGGTGCCAGCGAGTGCAAGGAATGCAAATCCAAAAGCACAAGCAGCGACAGCCTGCCGCCGGAAATTGTCCTCATGGTCATGCAAGCCCTGCGCGACGAGATGATGCTGCGCGATCAGACACGCGAAATGGAAAATGCCCGGCCCGCGTTGGCCAAAGATGCGTATCTTGAAAAAACGAGCCCGCTGGCACGCAAGCAGGAAAAAATTGCCATCCTGACCCGGAGCGCATTCGATGCCATTCTCATGCTGCCGGAAGGCGGCCAGAAATTCGGCAAGGAATTGCAGCTTCTCGAAGCCGTGAAGCACGTCATGGATGAAGCGGGGGGCTTGCTGGATGCTCCGGAAACCGGGCCGACAACCATAGCTGCGGAGACCGAGGCCATCGAGTTGCTGCTTCAAGCCAAGCGCCAAAGTTCAAAAGGCGGTGGCGGCGGAGGCAGCAGCCCCGGTCAAAGTGGCGGCGGCTCGGAAACATCTTCGCTGGCTGCATTGTCGGAACTCGGCCCGGGCGCGAACCCGGACGCGGAACGAGTGAATCGAAATGTCGGCCAGTCCACCGGACATGCGGGCCGGGAATTCCCCGAAGAATTCAAAAATGGATTGGATGTTTATTTCAACAAGCTCGAAGCTCTCGGGGGCACGCAACCATGATGCATCTCCGGCACAGCGGCATCATTTCCTGCTTGGCGGCGTGTTTTGCCATCGGCCTGACGCACCCGATCCAGTGCGAAGACAAAGGCACAGAGACAAAAGCCAAAGTGAAAATGAAGCTGCCGGAAGCAGTAGAGAAAGCACTCAACGATCTCGCCACGGATGCCGTCAAGCTCAAGCGTGAATTGCGGCTGGAGGAAATGAAAAAAATCATCGCCGAGATTTCAGAAGTCACCAAGCTGAGCGACGAACAGAAGTTGAAACTCGAAAAAGAAGTGGAGCCGGCAGTCGATCGTTCGCTCGTTCCCTGGCGGGAGGAATTCGACACCCGTTTGCGGCCCTATCTGAGCAATGAAGGCGAAGGAGCGCTGGTGATGCTCTCCCAATGGAACGCAGAACAGCTGGTGCCCAGCGGATTTCCCGGTGATTACGGAAAACCAGAGGAAGACCCCGGCTGGAAAGCTGCGCTGAAAACAATACTCACCATCGAGCAATTCAACGCGCTCGACCAAATTGCCAGTGATCGAGAACGCAAGCTTAATGAGCAGATCGCCACCTATCTCAAGCCGTTTATTGAGAAAAAGCGGCAGGCACGCGCCACCATTCTCACAACAGAAATCGAGGACATCAAAACGCTCCTCACGCTGCCGGAGGATCGGGTGCAGCAGCTGGAAAAAATCGCCGGAGCCTCCGCAGATCGCGCCGGTGAAATCTTGCGCTTGAACGCCATCAAAAAACTGATGGCGATGAGCGAAGAACGTCGGGCAACTATCATCATGAGCGCCCGCAATATCATCAACAATAACGACGATGACGACGAAGCCGTTGATGATGACGATGGTGAAAATGATGAAACCAGCCGGGACATCTGGGTGAAAGGTGTCACGGCGATCCTCCGGGAGGACGAACACAAGCGATGGGCGGCTGAAGTCGAGGAACGCGCCAGCCGCAGCACCCGCGCACTGGCCATGATGTTCCTGTCCGAGATGGATCAATACGTGCTTTTCTCCAGCGAGCAGCGCGGCAAAATGGAACTGCTTGCGACCAGGGCGCTGGCCGACAAGTCCAAAAAAAGATCCATCAACGAAAGCATCAGCTTGACGCTGGCGACGTTGTTCAATGCTGACGAAGTTAAAACGGTGTTGAACGGCGGACAGTGGGAACGATGGGAGGCCGCAGGCCGCGGCGAATTCAACAACAACTACGGGCGCAATATCCGACGCATCAGCATTCAAAAGTTAAATCCCAATGACGCCGGAAATGACAAGAAGGATGATGTCCCGGCTAAAAAAGCAAAGCTGGAGATTCCCGATGATGAAAGTCTCCTGGCGGCGCATTTCGAAAAACGGCTCGCAGATAAGCGCAGTGAAATGGCAGCGATGATGAGCGCCAAGCTGGACGAAGTGCGACGCGTCGTGAAATTATCGCCGGATCGGTCAGCGTATCTGGAGATAGCCGCCAAGGGCGCCGTGGAACACGCGCTCGACAAGTGGCGCATGCAGATCGACTCCTGGGCCCGCAGCAATATGCAGGGCGCCAAAGGCGAAGACTTGCGCGCGCGACTGGCGTCACTGGAAAGTGAGGACGTCTACTTTGGGGAAGAAGAAGGGGCAAATGGCGAACATGCCGTGTGGAAGGACGCACTGGCCGAATCCCTCACTACGGAGCAAAAAACAGCCTGGGGCGCCGAAGTGTCCGCGCGTGAAAATTATCGTCAGCGAGCCTATGCCTGGGGCATTCTGGCGGAACTCAATCGCCGGTATCACCTGAGCAACGACCAGTTCGCCAAACTGGAACCCCTTTTGCAGACTGCCGTTATTGAATATTTTGACGATTTCATGAACATGTTTGGCCGCGGATCTTCCAACATCGTCCCCCGTTATCTCATCACGCTTGTCCATGCCGTGCCTGAAGACGCGCTCCAGAAAATCTTTAATGCCGTGCAATGGAAGCAGTGGAAAGAAGTTGATTCCAAAACGGTGGCGCCCTGGTGGGAATCCATGAAAGGCAACCACCGCCGGAAGAAGCAGAGGGAATGATGCCGATCGCCGACATGAATTTCAGAAATCAAAAGACGAAAAAGATGAAACCCGCGCCCGCGCGGAACTCTTTTGCTGCGTCCTTGTCTGTCATGTCCGATTCCCTTGGTTATTTTTCCGCCATCGCGCTCGCGCTCATCTTTATCTCTCGTCCGATCCTGGCTCAGGATTCCGTGCTGCGCTTTGGCGGACAGATCCCGCCTGAGGTGGAGACCATTTATGAGCGCGGACTGGCATGGCTGGCCTCGAAGCAGTCTGAGAAAGGCGACTGGGAGGACGGCAACCGCGGCTCGGGGCTCACAGGCATCTGCTTGATGTCATTCCTCGCCAGCGGACAGGATCCGAACTTTGGACAATACGCCCCCAACATCCGCCGTGCGGTGCGGGCCATCATCAACGATCAAGAGGAGAAGACCGGATTTCTGCCCAGCACCATGTATCACCATGGCTTCGCGATGCTGGGACTTTCCGAAGCCTACGGAGCGGTTGATGAAACGCTGCTCTGGCAGGAAGGAACCAGGGAAAAAAGACGCAGCATCAGTGAAGCCCTCAAGCTCGCGGTGAAACTGGCCGTCACTTCGCAGGACAAAAACAAATGGGGCGGTTGGCGCTACAATCCGACTTCCGATGACGCCGATACCTCGGTCACCGGCGCCGTGTTGATGGGACTGCTGGCGGCCCGCAACGCCGGCATCGAGGTTCCGGATCAGTCGATTACCAAGGCGCTGGAATACATGCAACGCAGCACCGGCAAAGACGGTTCCGTCGCCTACTCGGGTGGAATCGGCGGCGGGATGGGCGAGAGCGTGAATCGCTCCGCCATCGCCACGCTGGTAATGGCCGTGGGCCGGCACAAAGACTGGGATCAATTCAAAGCCGCGCTGAAGCACATCACTGGTCAGTTGGAACATCGCGATTCCTCGTATCCCGAATACAACCGCTACTATATGGCCCAGGCGCTTTTTCAGGGTGATTATGAAGCCTGGCAAAAATGGAACGGCGCGCTGGTGCGGCAGTTTCGTCAAACGCAAAACGCCGACGGCAGTTTTGCCAACGGCAGTTATGGCACCGGCATGTCGCTGCTGGCTCTCGCATTGAATTTCCGCTTCCTGCCGATCTATGAACGCTAGAGTCTCACCGAGAATTCTCGTGTCTTTGCAGCGAGCTTTCTGCAGCATCCGACTCACTGCCGTTTTGCTGGCGGTGTTGCTATCCATTCCCGCGCTGGGCGACATCATCGTCACCGGCAAAAGAGGCACCACTCAGACCAGAACCACGGCATCCTCCGATTCCACACGTCCCTGTCTGCGCTGGAACAATGGTGAAATGCTCTATGGCGAACTCGACAGCGCGACCACGGATCAGGTCTTGTGGAAGTCACCCTTGTTCAGCGAGCCGATCCCGTTGCTGACTTCGATGTTAAAAGTGATGGAGTCGCCGAAGACCGGGACTAATCCCCAGGAACCTCTCGCCGTTATCTTGCAGAACGGCGATTTGATTTATGGCGCACTAGTTTCCATCAATGCGGAAACCGTAAAGATTCAGAGCGAGAGTTGCAGTGAAGTCACACTGCTACGCAGCGAGATCGTAAGTCTGCGCCGCGTCAGCGGCGGACGCTTGCTGTATGCGACGCCGAGTCCGGGCGTTGCTTGGAAAATGAAAGATGACCGCAACGGAACCGCACGCACCACCAAGACTGCCTGGAAGTCCGGCAGCGGCGGCTCCAAGGTGCTGAACAGTTGGAACCGCACCAATTATTTGCCGCTCAAGCTCCCGGTGAAAGTCGAGGTTGAGTTCCATGTGCTTTCCACCACGTCGCCGCGCTTCCGCCTGGATTTGAATACCGCTGCCGGAGCCAGTCCGGCGATCGAGACCTGGGACGACACGCTGGTGCTGGTCTATGGCGGGCGCTTTGCTCCACTGCTCACACTGAAAGCGGAGGACCGCGATGTCAGCCTGCGACTCTGCTGGGATCGCGAGGGACGCCGCAGCATCGTGTTCAATGCCGCAGGCGAGCAACTCGCCGAACTCTCTGAAAAGGAAGGACCGCGGCGCGGCGTCTCGGAGACGGGAGTCTACATCCAAAATACCGGATTGAATCTCACCCTCGCGTCTCTCCGGGTTCGTGAATGGAACAACACCGCCACGGCGCTATTGCAGCCGGGCAAGACACGGCTGGAAATGATGGATGGTCGCGTGGAGAACGGCAGTGTCCTGAGTGCCGATGACAAAACTATCCAAATCAGCACCGGTTCATCCAGCACGAAAATCATCAAGCTGACGGATGTCGAATCAATCATTCTCTCATCTTCACCGAAGCAGAATGAAAATGCGCAGCCGAACGAGGTGACCTTCGCCGACGGCAGTTGCTTCACGGGTAAACTTATCGGAATCAAGAAGGGCATCGCCAGCCTGAAAACCAACTGGAGCACGCAACCGGTCAACGCAAAAATCGACGAAGCGCAAAGCATTCGCTTCTCTGTTCCCGCGATGGCAGATGAGTCCGAAGAAAAGCCGCTGAAGGAAATGGACCGGATCGTTGCTGGCCAGACCTCATTTCACGGCACGCCGGTAGGCTCCGAAGATGGCGTGCTGCGCTGGCTGCCAGTTGGCGGCATGCATCCCGTGAAGCTGGCCCTGGATGCCAAGGATCTCGAGGTCATCCGGACCATCCCGCCTGACGCGCCAGCAGTAAAAGCCCAGGCTCTATTTTTTGTCGATAACGGCGATGTGCTGCCCGGCCAGCTCAGCGGCATTGATGAAAACTTCGTCCACCTCAAATCTGATCTGGTGGAACTCTCCCGGATTTCCGCGCCCAGATGCTATGCCGTGCAGTTTGCCGGCCCGGATGTTCACGGCTCCGGCTTCGACGATCCCGGCTGGCGACGTGTGAAAGGCGATGCCAAAAACGCATTGCTCAACGGAGCCTCGCTTACGCTCACCACCGGAGGAGCATTCGGTCATCCCACGATGATGCAAACGGACGAGTTGAAATTCACCCTCAGCTCCAAGCAGGGATTCGGCGTCGTTCGGATGCGGCTTTTCACCGACGATCTTAAAGCAGCGAACCGTGGCACCGCCATCTTATTTATGCTCTCCGGCAACCAGCTCTCCTGCGGCATCGAATCCGAGAACGGCCGGGGATTTGATCGCCAAGGGCAGTTCAACTCCCCCTCTGGCCAGGCCAGCGAGATCCGTCTCGTCATGCATGAAAAGACAATCGAAGTGCTGGTCGGCGATGTCTCCATCAATCAACTTCCCGCCCCGCCTGAAAAGCGCCATGGACTCGGCCTGGCCTTTGAACTCTCGAATGCCTTCGGCAACGGCGAGCGCCCGATGATCATCTCCAACTTCTCCGCGCATCTCAACTCCGAGCGCATCTGGTTCCCGCCGGTGGACACCGAAGCGAGGACCCATGCGCTCACCATTCCGCGCTTTCGCCGCGAAGACCTGCCCACTCACGTCCTCGTCGCCAACAACGGCGACATGCTCCGCGGTCGGATCACCGCCGCGACCAATGAACACATTCAATTCCAGTCGGGACTGGAATTGCTCAATGTCCCGCGCAACCGCGTCAGTGCCGCGATTCGATTGACCCCGCCCGTCACCAGCTCCGCTGTAAAAAAGAGCGATGCCAATATCACCGATGCCAGTCCAGCACCACCGGCTCCCGATTCTGCAATCATTCCGACTCACTGGCTGCTCTTGCGGAATGGCGGTCGCCTGGGTCTGGCCGTGGAAAAATTCACACCCGACAAAATTGTAGGCCGCTCCGCGAATTTCGGCCACTGCGAGGTTCCGATGGAATTGGTGCACATTCTGCGTTTCACCCCCCCACCTTTCACCGCAGCCATGACCAGCTTTCAATCATGGAAACTGGAACACATGATCGATCCCGTCTTGCCGGAGTCCGGCGGACAAAGCTCGCCCTTGCTCGGCAAGGATGCGAAGGACTTCAAGCTCAAGTTGCTCGACGGCACCAGCTTCGAACTCTCACAAGAAAAAGGCAAGGTCGTCGTCCTCGACTTCTGGGCCACCTGGTGTGGTCCCTGTGTGAAGTCACTGCCTGAGATGATCGAATCCATGGGTGAGTTCGATTCATCAAAAGTTAAGTTCATCGGAGTCAATCAGGCTGAACCCGGTCCAGTGGTGCAGACATTCCTTACTCAGCGCGGATGGAAACTCACAGTCGCACTTGATACCGAGCAAAGTGTTGGCCGCCAGTTTGGAGTGGAGGGCATACCTCACACCGTCATCATCGGTCCCGATGGAAAAATCGCCTGGATGAAATCCGGCTATGATCCCGACGGTGCCAAAGAAGCGGCCAGCGCAGTGCGAAAACTGCTTAAAGCGGTGGTGCAATAAAGATTGGAATATCCTGCCCGCCGCTGACCTGATGCTCAAGTATCGCAACAACGCCGCCATCGCCCACATCGCGCCGCTCGTGGTGTTTCTGCTGCTGACGTCCGTCGTGCCGCTCCTCGCCGTGAAGAACAGCGCCCTGCCCTGGTGGCGCTCCGCTCCGGAGCATTGGATCTATCCGCTGCAAACCATCATCTGCGGTGGACTGCTCGCTTTCTTCTGGAAAAACTACACGTTCCGGCCAGCGCGCGGCTTTCTCCTGGCGACGCTGCTGGGCGTGGCGGGCATTATGATCTGGATTCTTCCCGGATGGCTCTACAGCGCGACTGATTGGAAACACGACGAAAACATTGCCATTCCGCTCTTGGGATTCACTTCGCGCACCGAAGGATTCAATCCCACGATCTTCGACAAGTCGCCCTTCTGGTTCGCCATCGTGATTTGTTTCCGCTTCATCCGATTAATCGTTGTAGTGCCGCTGATTGAAGAAATTTTCTGGCGCGGATTCCTCATGCGTTATGTCGTCGCCGGGCACCGTCCATTCAAGAGCGTGCCCTTCGGAACACACACCTGGAAGGCGTTCGGCGTCACCACCGCCGCCTTAATGCTGGTGCACGCCAAGGAAGACTGGGTGGGCGCGCTGGTCTTCGGCAGCCTGATGTATTTCCTCTGCATCCGCAGCAAAAGCCTCGGAGCCTGCGTCTGGATGCACGCCGTGGCCAATCTGCTGCTGGGCATTTACGTCTTGAAAACACGGCAGTGGGGTTTTTGGTAAGCCAGTGAAAATCGCCCTCGCTCAACTTAACACCACTGTCGGAGACTTCGACGGCAACAAGACACTCATCCTTGATGCGTATCGCCAGGCCGTCGCACAGGGCGCAGATATGGTGCTGACGCCGGAGTTGGCCATCACGGGTTATCCGCCGCGCGATCTGGTGAACCGCTCCCAGTTTGTGCCGGGCAACAAGGCAACACTGCAAGCAATCGCATCCGAGATCGGCGACGTGCCGCTCATCACGGGATTCGTCGATTTCAACGACAGCGGCCGCGGCCGTCATTTCCGCAACGCGGCTGCCGTGCTGCAACGTGGAAAAATTATCCACATCACTCACAAGTCCCTGCTGCCGACTTATGATGTTTTCGATGAGGATCGCTACTTCGAGCCGGCAGATGAAATCAAGCCGGTATTGTTAAACGGCATCCGTGTCGGCATCACGATCTGCGAGGACATCTGGACCGATGAATTCCTGCCGCGTCCGCTCTACGATATCAGCCCCCCGCAGGAACTGGCGCGTCAGGGGATCGATCTCCTAGTGAACATCAGCGCCTCGCCCTTCCACCTCGGCAAGCCCGCCGTGCGCCAGCTCATGATGAGCGCCCTGGCCCGCGAACTCCAAATCCCCATCGCCTACTGCAACGCCGTCGGTGGCAACGACCAATTAGTTTTCGATGGCAATTCACTGGTCATCGGCGCTAATGGCACCGTGCTAGCCGCGCTGCCCGGTTTCGAAAAAGCACTGAGCGTTATTGAACTTAAGTCCCATCTCCCATCTCCCATCTCCCATCTTCCTTCCGAAGCAGAGCAACTCTACCGCGCGATGGTTCTCGGCCTCCGAGATTACGCACGCAAGTGCGGCTTTAAATCCTGCGTGCTCGGCTTGAGCGGCGGCATCGACTCCGCGCTGGTCGCTGTGATTGCCGCTGATGCGCTGGGATCGCAGAACGTGCTCGGCGTGTCGTTGCCCAGCGTATTCTCATCGGAAGGCAGCAAGGACGACGCGCGTGATCTGGCGAAAAACCTCGGCATCCGTTACGAGACCGTTCCCATTCAACCCGCCTTCGAGAGCGTTAAGCACCAGCTGGCACGCGTCTTCGCAGGCCGGGCCGAAGACATCACTGAGGAGAACATGCAGTCACGCATTCGCGGACTGATCCTGATGTCGCTCTCCAACAAGTTTGGCCATCTCTTGCTCACCACCGGAAACAAAAGCGAAATGGCCGTCGGCTATTGCACAATTTACGGCGACATGTGCGGCGGTCTGGCCGTCATCAGCGATCTCCCCAAGACGCGCGTGTATGATGTGGCGCGCTGGATCAACCGCGAGCGCGAAATCATCCCCTCCCCCAGCATTGAAAAACCACCGAGCGCCGAACTGAAGCCGGATCAGAAAGATCAGGACAC
>JAIOQF010000175.1 GCA_021413535.1 Verrucomicrobiota bacterium | reverse complement strand
AAGTTCCACGGGATGACCTGACCGACCACGCCCAGTGGTTTTACTGTGCGTCCGGGCGCGACATATTCCAGCTTGTCCGCCCAGCCGGCATGATAGAAAAAATGCGCCGCGGCCATCGGCACATCGAAGTCGCGTGATTCCTTGATCGGCTTGCCGCCGTTCATGGTTTCCGCGATGGCAAATTCCCGTGCGTGATCCTGGAGCAAGCGGGCGATGCGGTAGATGTATTTTCCGCGTTCGCGCCCTGGCATTTTTCCCCAGACCGTATCATAGGCCCGCTGGGCTGCTTGATACGCCGCGTCCACATCCGCTGGTGATGCCAGCGCGATGTCGGCGATTTTTTGTTCGGTGGCTGGATTGATGGTGGGGAAATACTTGCCACTTTTTGGCGCGGTGAATTCTCCGTTGATGAACAGATCGTAGCGGGGCTTCAACTTCGGGTCCGCGGTTTCCGGGGCCGGGTCGAACTCCCAGAGGTCGCCGAAGATGAGTTCGCGCGATGACTTCCTCGTTGGAGCGACGGAAGTGCGAACTGCGGCGCGCGAGTTTTGCCTTTTGTTGGTCTTGGTGGCCATGAGTTTTCTCCGGGGAAATTAATAAGATTCGGCTGCCTCGCTGAAATAGTAGGGTGCCTGATAATTGCCGCTGCGCTCTTTTTCGATTTGCCGCAACAGGTCGTTTAACAAGGTGCTGGCGCCGAAGCGGTAGCGTTTGTTGTTGAGCCATTCATCGCCGAGAGTTTCTTTGACGGCGATGAGGAATTGGAGTGCTTGCTTGGCAGTGCGGATGCCGCCGGCGGGTTTCATCGAAATGGGAATACCGGTCTCGAACCAGAAGTCCCGGATGGCTTCGAGCATGACCTGGTTGTTGCCGAGCGTGGCGTTGGCGGAGGTTTTTCCGGTGCTGGTCTTGATGAAGTCATCGGGCCGGAGCACGCGCATGGCGAGGAAGCTGGCGGCACGGATGTTGTCGTAGGTTTCCAGTTCGCTGGTTTCGAGAATAACTTTCAGGGTCGAAGCACCGCAGGCTTCGACTACCTGCCTGATCTCGTCCTGCACCAGATTAAATTCGCCGGATAGAAACGCGCCGCGATTGATCACCATGTCGATCTCGTCCGCACCGTCGGCGACTGCCGCCCGGACTTCCGCGAGGCGGGTTTTCAACGGCACCTGCCCGCTGGGGAAGGCGGTGGCGACGGAAGCGACGCGGACGCTAGTGCCTGCAACGTGTTTTTTCGCATGCTTCACCATTGCGGGATAAACGCAGACGGCGGCGGTGCTGGGAACATCAATTCCCTCATGCGGCGTGATCGCCTTCTGGCAGAGCGAGGCTACTTTGCCGGGCGTATCCTTGCCTTCGAGAGTGGTGAGATCCACCATGGTCACTGCGAGTTTCAAGCCGAAGAGCTTCGACTTTTTCTTGATACTGCGCGTGGTATATTTGGCGACGCGCTCCTCGATACCGACGGCATCTATGGTGCCGATTTCGTGAAAGAGGCGGCGGAAGGCTGCATGAGCCGATGTGGACATTGGCCATTTTGATCTCTGATGATGGCAATGACAATCACAAAGTTGGGGGATGTCGCATATTCGTCCGCAGGAATTTTGCACGAGAAAATTTCTCAAAGTCTCGGTAGAGAATTGTCGGGCGGCACAGTCCCTGCTTGCGTAAGGCTGCGGTCAGTCTTAATTGACGGCCCTTCCGCCGCTTTCAACGAGCGGCATAAAGCCATAACATGAATCAACTTCACTCCCATATTCGCACGCTTGCCGAGAGCTTTCTTAATGGCATGGACT
>JAIOQF010000177.1 GCA_021413535.1 Verrucomicrobiota bacterium | reverse complement strand
TGCACTCTCGCCCCTCCTCGCTCGTTCAACCTGCATACGGACAATTCCGCGTGCGGTCTTGATCTCGATGGTGGAGCCGACCAATCGGCTGAAATGAGGAATTGCCTGCATCATACTCACTAGCACTAAGTGTTCAATTGAACATTAATATTTCTGCGATAATTTGTCTGGCTCAAGGTGCTCACCTACATCCTGTGCCACAGTCGCAGCGAAACAAATGCTCACTAAGCTTGCCATCATCAGCGGAGGTCAAACGGGAGCCGACAGGGCTGGACTTGACTGGGCGTTCAAGCACAACGTCCGGCACGGCGGCTGGTGTCCCAAGGGTCGCAAATCGCTCGATGGCCCTCTTGATGCCAAATACCTGCTCAAGGAGACACCCTCAGAGGAATATCTGGAGCGCACCGAGTGGAACGTCAGGGATTCTGATGCGACGGTGGTATTCACGCTGGTGGAAAAGGCCACAGGAGGATCAGCCAAGACGCTGACATTCGCCCGGAAGCACAAGAAACCGTTCATCCACATTCACAGCGGCATCTTCGGGAGATCAGAAAAGCTCTTGGCGTTCCTCGAAAAGCACAACGTTCGCAGGCTCAATATCGCAGGCAGTCGCGAGTCCAAGGAGCCGGGGATTTACGAGTGGGTGATGAAAGTGCTGGAGAAGATGCTGGAGGAGTAGCCTCAGTGAGGCGTCTCCGTTCGATTGTGGGTGCTGCTCAATCACCCCAGTGACACCATTCCTGTTCTGGCAGCGTTCTGAGAAATCTTCCCACCTGCTCAAGCTGTCCCTGATCCTGTGCCCACTGAAGGTGTTCGTGAAACCGCAACTGCTTCTCCAGTGGCATGGCATGATGCCACGCTGCAAGAATGAGGGGAAGTGGTGGTTCCCATCCGCCTGAAGGTTTCTGCTGTCGATTCTTCAGCATCTTGTAGAAGTCGTTCCATTGCGACGGCATCGGAACCAGCCGGTTGTTCTCGCTGCAATAGGTCTGGAGTGATTCTAAATTCTCAACTTCTTGATTCATAAAATTTTTCACAACAATCGTCGCAAGGCTTCGCGTTTATTTGATTTTTAACTACTTCTTCGGCTTACCGAGGATGAGGCAAAAGCCAGCAACAGCCCGCATTCAATTTTTCGCTCGCCCTCCTTTGCTACCCGACCAAAATATTGAAGATTCCGTGGCCGTTGCATTAGCGATGGTGATGAGGGCAAGAATAGCCAACAAGCAAATCAAAACAATTAGCGCCACGCGCTGAGACGATATCAGTTTGCCGCTTTGGATCGCCACAGTGCCGGAAGCCTGTAGATGCGCAAATATCGGTTGGAACTGTTTCCCGCATTTGACGCCAATCCAAGTGTCTTTCCCTGCCACGTTCGTAAATACCCCCATTTCTTTCTTCTCCACATCTGCGAGAATTAGCTCCGCTTTACTCAAGTCGATCACTATATTCTGATGCCGCACTAGATTGATTAATAAATACCAGACTATGATGCCCGGCCCGACCACGAGCACGCCTGCCTTAACCACGACTCCCGTGACGAAGGTAGCCAAACAGGCGAGCCACCAGTTGCTGGGGGGGTAATAATTGACTTTTAGATTTGGCGGCTCGCCGGGCTTAAAGTCAAACTCGCAAGGTGAGGCAATACGTGTAAAACTCTCTTTCCCGCCCTTTTTATAGCCCGGTCGCACTGAATAGTTTGCTGTTTGTGCTGCTACTGCTGGCTTATGTGGGTTAACGGGTGATTTGGTGGGTGTCGCACTACGCGAAGCTGAAAAGGGCCGTGCAGGCGGAGGAAAAAGATAAGGTAAAGTGTCTGCAAGTCGCCTCCACTCTCCACCGTCGGCGCAAACCGGAGTGTCTGGCTGTAGAGTGCCTGCATCGAAGTGGGTCTTCACTTCGGCTTCCGAGTATGGCCCTTGAACTCGGTTGTCAACGTATAGGTAGTAGGCAGGCATGGTGCGCTTCGTGGCTGACTGCTAGGAAATTGCTTTTATGGGTGCCGGGCCGGAGTGCTAGAAGAGTGCGCGTATTAATGCGATAATCCCCGCGATGATAATCACCCAAATGACACCACCCCCAACCCAAACGGCGAGTCGATTACATCCGTTAACCCCCTTGATCTCCCTTTCGGCGTCCGCAATAATTTTGATCTGTTCTGACGTTAAACCTGTATCGCGCTTGTCCATTTTTTTTACTGTTTCATGATGTCACGAGCCTTAGCGTATTCCCACCCTAACCACAGCCAGCAGAGGCTGAGGACGAGTTTGGGTGGTTCGTGCATATATGCACGGTGCGCTGGTTGCGTGCAATGGCGAGTTTCCTTCATGGGAAAATCCCAGTCCGAGGGGTTCGTTGCACACGTCGTTCAAATCATCGTGAGAGAACGGCGGCGGCAGGGCATGTCCCATGAACGGCTGGCTAAAACCGCAGGCGTGCATCGGTCGACGGTCAGTCGCACGGAAAGTGGGGCGATGAGTCCGACCCTCCGCGTCCTTCACGCGATGGCGACCGCGCTGCATCTCCGGCTCTCTGACGTGACGACGGAGGCTGAAAAGGCTGTCCGCCGCAAGGCTGACTGAATCAGTCGCCACGACGCAGACTTCCTGAGAAGTTCCCGCTCGAAACATGGGCTGATTAGCTTTCATGGTCGCTCGGTTCTTCGGTGGGCTTCTCGGTGCTCCCGGAGCTGCTCGCCTCAGTAATGGGTTCCTCAAGTAGTCGGCGCAAGGCGGTTGCCAGTTCCGCAAGCTCGGGTTCATTTGATTCCCCATACTCAAGCTCGGACAAGAATGCGCTTCGTTTGATTCCTCTGCTTTCCAGCGTTTGGAATATACCCTTAACATTCAGGCCAGCATCACTGTCTGAGTAGAGCTGTTCGGGATCGGTGAACCTGTAGAACACTGTCCACAGATGAGTTTTCTTGTTTTGCGACAGCCAGACTTTCACGGGCCACTCGCACATTCCTGCGCCCAAAATATTAAAATCACCGATGTAAGTTCTATTCATACTGTGTCCTCTCGCTAGGGTTGTCGTGTCACACACGTTGGTTTATTGGTTTTCATGATCTGTCGGTTCGTCGTTCGACTTTTCGCTACCCTCAGAGCTGGTCGCGCTCGGCGGCAACGGTGGTGTTACCGGCTTTTCTTGCTTCGGCGATGAGACAGGCAAGATGAATGCCCTGCTACTGCCCAACCCCGTGACGTCCTTCAGTCCCGCGTATGACCGTCTCGCTGGCAACTCGACTGGCTTTTCTTGAGTCTCATGATCCGACGAACTCGCAATCGCAGCCTGATGGCCTCTGATGGCAGCAGCTACTTTCGGGACGATCCGAGCCAGCCATTGCTCCTTCGACTCGCCCGCGAGCTTGTGCGTAGGCAACAAGAACGCCGGAGGATTTTCTTTGGAAGGGTTCTGAATTTCGGAGTCTGACATATTTATTGGAGTCAAGGTTTTCGAGGCAGTGGCAGCGTGGTGACGGAGGACTGATTGTCCTCGCCCGGTGGCGGCTGCGGCGGCTTCTCCTCCGGCGGAATGTTGGTCGATGATGTCGGAGAAGGACTTGCGGACTTATTCCTGTATGGAATCAAAACTCCCGCGCCGCCCCCGAACATCGTTTCGTCCTTCGGCAGTGGTTGGTGTCCTAGATATTTGCCCATAGCGTGTGGCTTGTTTGGTTGTTGGTCTTGCTGTGATCGCGTCATAATCTCGTCAGCCGTTCTGCTGCTTCCGCCAGATGTTGAGAAGACGCTTTTGTTTCGCAGCCAGTTCTGGTTTCTTCGAGATCGCTGTCTTTTCGAGATGATCGAAAATCTCGTTAGGGGTCAACGCGCCGTTCTTTTCGGGTTCCGTTGATGCAAAGCTGGCCGCTCGCACGATGGCGCTTCTCAATCGCCGGGTGGCCCAGCGTGACCGGCTACGCTGCCAAGTATGCAGCGCGCGCCTTCCACGAGGCCCAATGCCGTATCTCGGCACGTAGATGGCGCGTGAAGGGTGGTAGCTCACCAGACTGTGCAGTTTTGGATGAAGATCGAGATCGGCAGGATCGAGTATGAAATCCGTCGTGGAATCCGTTCCTTCGAGCACCGCAGACCAGAGGGGATCGGCAAGGACGACGCGGAGTTCTTCATCGAAAGATTTCAGATCGCCGATCCATTGCCACAGCCCACGCAGATCACGGTCAAAGAACGATTTGTTCCAATAATTACTTCCCGCATTGAGGGCAATATTGAGCACGCCCAAGGCTTCTTGATTTCTTCCGAGAATAGCTAGGTAACACGCTAGTGAATAGTAATGACAAGTTGGACATGGCTCGGAGTCGTCGGGCGGGTATTGGCATAGCAAAGCAGCGGCCTCGGCTGTCCGCCCCAGCCGGTAAAGTGCCAGAGAAGTATTTAGCGGCGTAGGATATGCGCGCCGCTCAGGAAAGTTGTTGAGCAGGTGCAGACCAATCTTCGCTGCGTTCTCCCAGTTTCCGACGCCTAAGTGATAACGCCGGGCCGCTTCCAGAATATAGGGGTCATCCAGATTGTCGGCACGATCCAGTTCTGCCCGCGCTTCGTCCAGAAGCCCCAGCGTAATTAGGCCGCGAATTTCATCAGCTATTGTTTGAGAGTCCATAAATTTGTGTAGTTCGTTTTGTTGAAAGTTGAGGGAGTGGGATGGCGCTCATGCGGCCATCGCCAATTCTCCGGCGCTCTGATTTGTGCCGAGTTGCTGTATCAGTCGGTCGCGCCTCTGCCGTGCCGTAACGAGGTCGTGCGTCTTGAGCGAGCGCCTCACGCGCTGCTTGGTGCCGTCTGTGTGATGAACGGTGAGGTGCATCCACCATGTGCCGTTGTTGCACCACAGGTGGTGATCCGGGTTGCCCACGTCAGTGCGTAGGGAGAGACGGGGTTGAGGATGTGGCTGGTTCATGAGTTCCTTGTGTGGCTTTTTCTGCGCCATCAAGGAACTAGCCTAGCCCGCAGCCCAGACGACAGCGCCGAAGCGCCGCCTTCTAAAACTACTGTGAAGATTATTTTTCAGCCCCTTTCGAGTCTGCTCATCCGAACGAAACCGAAGTCTCGCTCGATACAACGTGGCATCTTCATGCTCGGAATGTCTCAGCCGCTGTTGCCAGCGACCAAACCTTGATGA